>SKVX01000413.1 GCA_007129225.1 Halomonas sp. | reverse complement strand
CCGCACTCCTGGCTCGGCGTGCCGCTACGCTGCGAAGGGCGTGTGCTGGGGGTCATGGCCGTGCAGAGCTATCGCGATGACACGCTTTTTCAGCCGGAGGATTCGGAACTCCTGCGGTTCGTTTCCAGCCAGATCGCCAGCAGCCTCGAACGCAAGCGTGCCCTGGCCTCTCTGCGCGAGGCCAAGGCGACCCTGGAATTCAGGGTGCGGGAACGCACCTGGGAGCTGGAAAAGGAGATCGCCACACGCAAGGCCGTGGAGCAACAGCTCAAGCATGAGGTGATGCACGACAACCTGACCGGCCTGCCCAATCGGGCGCACCTGCTTGAGCGGCTCGAGCAGGTATCGACACGGCGTGAAGCGGGCGGGGAGAGGCGTGGGTTCGCCATCATGTTCCTCGATGTCGACAGCTTCAAGGCGATCAATGATGAGCATGGCCACATCATGGGCGACATGGTGCTTAGGGAAATCGCCGAGCGCCTGAAACATAGCGTCCGGCCACCCGGCTTGGCCGCCCGACTCTCCGGCGACGAATTCGCAATCCTGCTGGAGGGAATCGAGCATGAGGAAGAAGCCGTCACGGTCGCCACTCGGTTCCTGTGTGCCCTGGAGCGCCCCGTTTCGCTGGCGGGAATCAGCCTGGACGTTTCCGTGAGCATAGGGATCGCCACGCTCGATGAGCATGAACTGGCCCATTCCGAGGTGCTTGGTAGAGCGGACAAGGCGATGTATCAAGCCAAGAACGAAGGGCGTAGCCTATATCGCCTGTACTCTTCCAGCAGCGAATCTTCCCCGGGGGAGCGCTGACAGAACGCTGGCGATTCTGTTGGGTCCTGCGCGTCATGGTGCAGGCGTCTGTCAGGTCGGCCGAGTGGAAGCCCGCCGCGCCGGGAGCGCTATGCTTGCGCGTAGGCCACCGCTCGGCCTGTTAGACAGCGTGACTTCGCCGCCATGGGCACGCAGGATGGCCTGCGCGATGGGCAGTCCCAGCCCGATGCCGCCCGTTTCACGCGACCGCGAGGCTTCGAGCCGCGTGAAAGGATCGAACACCCGCTCAAGGTCCTCAGCAGGGATGCCGGGGCCGACATCGTCGATCAGAATTTCAGCGACACCCTCGGCTTCGCCAACCGTCACCCGGGCGCCGCCGCCATGGAACTGGGCATTCTCGAGTAGGTTTCGCAGTGCACGACGCAGGGGGGTGCGACGAGCGAATGCAACCACCGGCTGCTTCGCATCCACCACGATACCGGGGCCGGTCTCGCTCAATTCTGCCGCAAGCTCACGCAGGGCAGCGGCGAGATCCACCGCCTCCATGGGTTGATCCGCCGAGATGCCGCGCGCGAAGGCCAGCGTCGTCTCGACCATGTCCTGCATCTCGTCGAGGGTGGCGATCATCCGCTCGCGGGTCTCGTCGTCATCCACCATTTCGGCCCGCACCCTCAAGGCCGTGATCGGCGAGCGCAGGTCGTGCCCGAGTGCGGCCAGCATTCGTGTGCGGTCGTTGATCATGCCGGTGAGCCGCGCATTCATTCCTGCCAACGCCTCGGAAAGGGCGCGTACCTCGCGTGGACTCCCTGCCGGCACCTCGGGAAGCCCGCTTTCCAGGTCGGCCTTGTCGGCGGCAGCCGCCAGTTGGCTTAGCGGGTTCGTGATCCGACGCAAGCCGAGCCATAGCGCCACCATGAGAAGGGCCAGCGACAGGAGCGTGGCGCCCACGATCGCCGGTGGCGCCTGCAGGTCGGGCCGCTGGAAGCGGGCGGCAACGTTGAGCCATTCGCCGTCGGCAAGCGGAACCGATATCCGAAACTCCACAGGAGCGACCCCGGCAACGCGCATCCGTTCATGCAGCCAGGCGAGCGCTGCCGGTGGTTCCGCCAGTTCGCCGCTGTGGGGCGAAACGGGCAGCTCTTCGGTGCGCAGATCAACCGTTGCGGTCGGTTCGGAAGCGCCAGTCGTGACCAGCGGCATGCTATCCAGGCTGAACCGCACCAGGCGAGAATTCGCGGCGACAAGAATGCTTTCATGGCTCACTTGTGGCGCCGTGTTCAGCGCGTGGGTGACGGCCGTGGCGCGTTCGATCGTTTCGAGACGCTGAGCGGCCCGGACGGCCGCGCCACGCTCGTCGGTGAAAAGCCACAGGCTGATGGCCTGCGCCGCAAGGAAGGCGCACAGGATCAGAAGCGCCAACTGCCCCAGCAGGCTGCGAGGAAGGAGGCGCATCAGGGGACCTCGCGCACATCGGCGGCCAGGCTGTAACCCCCCGCGCGGACCGTCACGATGATATGCGGGTGTGACGGGTCCGCTTCAATTTTCCGGCGCAGGCGGCTGACCTGGTTATCGATGGTCCGGTCGTAGACGTCGGCGGTACGTCCACTCGTGATATCCAGCAACTGATCCCGAGACAGCACAAACCGTGGGCGCTCCAGAAACGCCGTTAAAAGGTTGAACTCCGCCGTCGTCAGCGAGACTGGCTCGCCGGTTTCTCCCGAGCCGCCTGCCTCGCGGCTAAGCGCTCGCCTATCGGTGTCGAGGAGCCAGCCGGCGAAGGCCAGCTTCCGCCCCTCAAGCAGGCCCACCAACGGCTCGGCACGCGACGAGCGACGAAGGATCGCCTTCACACGGGCCAGCAGTTCCCGTGGATTGAAGGGTTTCACTAGGTAATCGTCGGCACCGACTTCCAGCCCGACAATCCGGTCGGTGTCCTCGCTGAGGGCGCTAAGCAACAGAACCGGCGGCCCGTGGGAGGTGGCAAGGCGGCGCGCCACCGACAACCCGTCTTCGCCTGGCATCATCACGTCCAGCACCACGAGATCGAAGCGGCCCGCCTTGAGATGGGCATCCATCTCCGCAGCGCTGCTGGCGGCGGTGGCTTGCATACCGCTTTTCTCGAGATAACGGGTCACTGCATCGCGAATCTCGCGATGGTCGTCGACGACAAGAATGTGGGCGATATGCTGCGTCTGTCCGTTCATCCCTTCTTTCTACGTGAGTTCTCGTTGTCTGGGTATGATTTGCGTCGTGGTTTCTCCACCACCGCCGTCGCTGCGACAAATTGATACATTTACCCGTGTTGTTGGCATAGACCTGCGACAAGCCCCCTTCATCGTCTCACCATGATCGCCATCACCGAGATGAAGGGAGGAATGAAGCCATGACCGACCAAAGCCAGGCACCGCAGGGATACTCCACTACACAGATTGCCCTGCATTGGGCCGTCGCCGTGCTGATAGCGGCGCAATACCTGTTCAAGGACGCCATCTCGCTCGCGTGGGACCAGATCCGGGCGGGGGAGACCTTTGTCTTCGATCCGCTGATTCTTGCCCATGTCATCGGTGGCGGCCTGATCTCCACCTTCGTCATTTGGCGGCTGGTTCTGCGGCTTAAGCGTGGCGTGCCCGCCGCGTCCGATAACGAACCCGCTCCGCTCAAGACCCTAAGTCATATCGCGCATTGGACGTTTTACGTGGTGCTGGCCGCCATGGCCATGTCGGGCTCGCTTGCCTGGTTCGGCGATGTGACCCAGGCCGCTCAGGTACACAACATCCTCAAGGTGGTCCTGTTGGCGCTCATTGCGGTGCACATACTGGCGATTCCGTTCCATCGCCTCGTGCTGAAGAACAACGTGATGCAGCGGATGCTTCGGCCGGCCGATTGACTCGATGCTTCTCTCAACGGCTAACCGCTACGCTCAGGCGCGTGCTGAGGGTGCTTCCGCCGGCCATAGCCGGCCGGCGAGCAGGGTGGCGGCAAGGGCCAACGTGGCCAGGGCCGCAAAGGCGACCATCATGCCCAGCATGCTTCCCAGCCAGCCGGCCAGCGGATAGGCGATCAGCCAGCAGGCGTGGGAGAGCGAGAACTGGGCGGCGAACAGGGCCGGGCGCTCCTCGGCCCGGCAGGATTGCTGGAGCAGCCGGCCGGTGGGAGTCATCACCATCGAAGCGCCCGCACCCAGCACGAACCATAGCACCAGCAGGGGGGCAAAACCGGGCTCAAACAGCCCACCCAACAGGCTCGCGCCCAGGAGCCCGCCTCCAGCCAGCATTACCGGGCGCTGGTCCAGGCGTTCCAGCAGGGCGGGCAGCGACAGGGCGACGAGCATGGAGCCCCCGCCAGCCGCAGCGAAAGCAATAGCGACGCTGGCCTCTCCCAGGCCCAGTCCGTGGCGCACGTAGACCACGGTATTTACGATCTGCATCGCGCCGGCCGCGGCCACGGCCATGTTGAGCGCCAGCAGCCCCCTCAGCCTAGGAGTGTGCAGGTAGATATTCATGCCGAGGGTCAGCTTGGCCCAGACGCCGGCAATGAGCGGCTGAGGGTGGGGCGAGGGCAGCGTCACGCTGATGACCAGGAAAGCCGAAAGCAGGAAGGCCACGGCATTGAGCACGAACAGGGCATTGAAGCTCATCACGGCCAGCAGCAGTGCGGCGAACAACGGGCTAAGCAGGTTCTCCAGATCATAAGCCAGCCGAGAAAGCGACAGCGCCCGGGTGTAACGCTGCTCGTCCTCGAAGATGTCAGGAATGGTAGCCTGGAACACCGGGGTGAACCCCGCCGAGCACACATTGAGCAGGAAGATGAGCAGGTAGATCTGCCACACTGCGGTGACGAAAGGCAGGCTCACCACTACCGCACACCGGAGCAGGTCGAGGGTTACCAGCAGCGTGCGGCGTGGCAGGCGGATGGCGTAGGCACCCACCACCGGGGCGATGCCCACGTAGGCGATCATCTTGATAGCGAGAGCCGTACCCAGCACCTCTCCGGCGCGCTCACCGGCGAGTTCGCTGGCCAACAGCGCCAGGCCGACCGTGGTCAGGCCGGTGCCGATCAGGGCGATCACCTGGGCGGCGAACAGATGGCGATAGCGTCTGTCGCAAAACAGGTCCATGTTGTTCTCGGTTGAATCCCAATGACAGTGGCGAGCAGGAAGCATCAGCATGGTGCACCTTGCACCCACACGGTCAACTATCCCAGCGGCCCCTCCATCGGGGCCGCTGCTGTTTCATCAGGCCCTCCCGCTACAGTGATTCCTCCAGCAGCATGGCGATTCGCTTGTGGTGCAAGGCATCGGCGGCGGCGTCATAGGAGGGGGCGTCCTTGGCGGTGAAGCCGTGGGCGGCGCCTTTGTAGAGCTCGGTGGTGAAGTGCACGCCGGCCCTGGCCAGCGCTTCGTCCATGCGTGCGATCTGGTCGGGGGGTAGCAGGTCGTCCTTGTCGGCGTGGCCGAGATAGACGCGCCCCTCGATGGTGCCGATCCCATGCACGATGCTGCTCGAGTCGCCGGCGGCTGCCAGGTTGGCCGAGTGGAAGCCCGCCGCGGCGGCAACGCGGTCGGGGTGTCTGGCGGCCATGCGCAGCGCGAAGGCGCCGGTCATGCAGTAGCCGACCACGCCGATCTTTCCCTCCTTGAATTCACCCTCGCTGTCGATGCAGTCCAGCAGGGCGGTAAAGTCGCTGGATTGCGCCCCGGCGGTGAGCTGGCCGGCGTACCCGAACAGGGTCGGGCGCACGTCCGGGTCGCGGAACGACTTGCCTTCCGGCACCACAGGGCCGCGCGCATTGCGGTAGTAGACATTGGGCATCAGCACGGCGTAGCCGTTGTCCGCGATCTGCTGGGCCTTCTCGTGATAGCAGGGGCGCAGGCCGCCGATATCGGTGAACAGCACCACGGCCGGTAGGGGGCGGTCCGCAGCAGCGGGCGTGAAGATATGGGCGTCGATGGTGCCGTCGTCGGCAGGAATGTCGATAGCACGGGACATGAGCGGGCTCCGGGTGGTCGATGGCGACTGTCGGTTGTCAGGGGGGAAAGCTACCTAGTGACAGAACGGATTCCGATCAGGATAGCGTCAGCACATCCAGCAACCTAGCCAGCTTGCGTCGATCCTTCCCCTCGAGTCCCTTTAGCGGCCTGGGAAGCGTGGGGGCATCGACCAGCCCCAGTAACTCCGCCGCACTGGCTGCCACGCGCAGGCTGCCTCGATGCTGGCTATAAAGGTCCCACAGCGGCTGCAGCCGTTCGGAGAGCCGTTGGGCTTCGCGTGCCTCTCCGGCCTGGGCTGCACGTGTGATGGCCAGAGCGGTTTCCGGGAACACGCCGCCAAGGACCGAATACCAGGCTTCGCACCCGGCATTGAGCCCCGTCGCTGCCATGGGGTCACCGCTCACGCCGACCGTCACATGGGGCGGAATCACGGCTTTCAGGGCCTCGACGCGCTCCCTGGCAGCGTCGGGTTCCGTTGGCACCCCCGGAATCTTGATCGACGCTACGTGCGGCAGTTCCGCGATGCGACCGTGGAGTTCGTCGGTAAAGTGAAAACGGGTCGTCCCGGGGTTGTCGTAGACGCACAGCGGGACGGAGAGGTGGGCCGAGACGGCCTCGTAGAGCTCGTAGACCTCCGCTTCGGAGAGCGCCTGATACGACATGGGCGCAAGCAGGACCCCTTGTGCCCCGGCTGCCTGGGCATCCTCGGCCAGGGCCAGCACGTCTCTCGTGCGCAGCGCGCTGATGCCGATGATGACCGGCACGCTTCCGGCGTGCGCCACGCCTAGACGGCCAACCCGTGCACGCTCGGCCCGCGAGAGGTAGGCGTAGTTCCCGGTCGAGCCGAGTACACCGATGGAGTCGACCCCGGCGGTGGCCAGTCGCTCGACCAGCCTAATGAAGGCGGCCTCGTCGATGACCTCTTGCTTGAGGGGGGTGAGGGGGAAGGCGCTGAGTCCCGTAAACATCATGAAGTCCCTTTTATTGGAACGCTATCTGGATCCACCGAATAGGCCGGACAGCCAGGCAGGGCGTACGAGGTCGCGGCCCTTCTGCCTTCGGCGCTCGTCATCTGCCAGCGGTCCGAAGTCCTGCGAGTGGCCGCGGGGATTACGATAGCATGAGCCAACCTTTGCCGGCCTTCCCCCTATAGCACTTCCTCTTCCGCCATCGGCTCTACACCAGCACGCACTTCAGGTCCGCAGACGCAGTTGCGTCCGTTCGCCTTAGCCCGGTAAAGCCGTTCATCGGCGACTCGGCTGAGTGTATCCAGGTCCATCCCGTCGGGCCCGTATTCGGCGACGCCGATGCTGACGGTGAGCTTCAAGGTCTTGCCCTGGTGCTCGATGG
>SKVX01000551.1 GCA_007129225.1 Halomonas sp. | reverse complement strand
GCTACACGCCGCTGATCGCCTCGCGCATCCGCTCGGGCCTGCCCATCGTCGGCCTGGCCCACAGCCCGGTGGCGCAGCGGCGCATGGCGCTCTACCGCGGCGTGGTTTCGCTGCCCTTCGATACCAGCGGCATGGCCGCTCCCGAGCTCAATGAGCGGGCGCTGGCGCTGCTGGTGGAAAAGGGCATTGCGCTGAATGGGGATCACGTGATTCTGACCCGGGGCGACCACATGAACGCCCATGGCGGCACCAATACCCTGAAGATCCTCGACGTGAACGAGTCGCATCAGAGAGGGTGACGCTCAAGGGTTGGAGACTTTGTATACAGAAACGTCGGTTTGTGTGGTCAGCCTGAAGGAAACATGCGAAGGTATTCTCATGACGTAGACGGGAGAGGCCGTATCATGAGCAGTATCTGGCAGGAGGAGATCGCCGCAGAGACGCGAGCGGGTGGGCGCATTAGTGACCGATTCATCGTCGACAAGGTGCGCAAGGCCGTGCTGACACAGAGACTGCCGCCAGGTACGCGCCTGCCGGAAGTGGCCCTGGGCGATATCTTCGGGGTGAGCCGCTCCGTGGTCCGCAAGGCCCTGACCCGACTGGCCGCCGACTACGTGGTCACACAGCAGCCCAATCAGGTGGCGAGGGTAAGGGCCCCCAGCATTGAGGAGACCCGTGAGACCTTCGCCGCCCGACGGCTGGTGGAAGGCGAGGTGGCGGCCCTGCTGGCGGGCCGGCTCGATGAAGAACAGCTGGCGACCATTGCTGCCCTGGTCGAGCGCGAGGCCGAAGCCCATGCGTGTGGCGATGAGCCGGCGCGTATCGAGCACTCCCTGGCCATCCACCACTTGCTGGCCGAGCACTCTCCCAATCGGGTGCTGGGCGCCATGCTCACCGACCTTATTCTGCGTACCTCCATCGTCATCGCGCTCTACAAGCGTGCCGGCCTGGCCAGCTGCTACCTGGCCGAGGATCACCCGTCACTGCTGACGCACCTGCATAGCGGTGACGCCGAAGCGGCCCGGCGCTGCATACGCGATCACCTGGAGGCGCTCGAGAACCTGCTCGACCTCAGCGTCCGCGAGACGCGGATCGACCTCATGGCGATCCTGGGTCAGCGGGAGGGGGTCACCGAATAGGGCGAGCCCTCGATTTTGCGCACACGCCTGAGCCGGTGCGGGCAACAATATGCGCCGGGTCATGCCAACGGCAGCATGTCGACTGGTCGACTTTACCGGCTGTGCCTTCCTGACTGACAATGCCGACACCTCACTGGGCAATCGGTAGCTTGCGATGAACTCACTCCTGCGCTGGGGGCTGGCCGCCTGGCTCGTCCTCTTGTTCTCTCCGGCCCAGGCCGGCGTGCCCACCGTTGCCGCTGCCTCGGACCTACAGTTCGCCCTAGCCGAAGCCGCTCGGCGCTTCGAGGCCGATACCGGCGAGTCGCTACGGCTCAACTTCGGCTCTTCGGGTAACTTCCGCCGGCAGATTGCCCAGGGGGCGCCGTTCGAGCTCTACCTGTCGGCCGACGAGGCCTACGTGCATGCACTGCATGCAGAAGGACATACCGAGGATGCCGGTGTGGTCTATGCCATCGGGCGGTTGGCCTGGCTGCAGCGGGCCGGGCGCAATGACCTGCCGAGCAGCGAAGACCCACTGGCCGCAGTACGCGAGGCCCGGGAGGTCCACGCACGAGGCGAGGGGCGGCCGCGCATTGCCCTGGCCAATCCCGACCATGCTCCCTACGGCGTGGCGGCGAGGCAGGCGCTGGAGCATGCCGGCCTGTGGTCGCAGACTGCCTCCCTGCGGATACTCGGCGAGAACGTTTCCCAGGCGACCCAGTTCGCCCTCTCCGACGACGCCCGTGGCGGGCTGGTGGCCTGGTCCCTGGCGCTGGCCCCCGAGCTCGCCGAGCGCAGCGAGTTCGTGCTGATTCCCGAAGCCTGGCATGAGCCGCTGGTACAGCGCATGGCGCTGGTCAAGGGGGCCGGCGACACCGCCCGTGCCTTCTATCACTGGCTCCAGCAGGATGAAGCGCGTGAAATTCTCGCCGACTACGGCTTTCGCCTGCCCGGGGAAGACACCGGCACCGAGGCACCCTGATGGACTGGACGGCACTCTCGGTCTCCCTGCGCCTGGCGGCGATGACCTGTCTGCTGTTGATCCCGCTGGGTTTGTGGCTGGGCCGCTCGCTGGCCCGGGCGCGCTTTCGCGGCAAGTCACTGTGTGAGGCGCTGGTAGCGCTGCCGCTGGTCATGCCTCCCACGGTGCTGGGTTTTTACCTGATGATGAGCTTCGGTCGCGACGCCCCGTTCGGCGCCTTCTGGCATCGACTTACCGGGGAAGGGCTCAACTTCACCTTTACCGGTATTCTGCTCGCCTCACTGGTGGCCAGCCTGCCCTTTGCCGTGCAGCCGATCCAGCGTGCATTCGAGGCGATACCCGCCAACCTCAGCGAGGCGGCCTGGTGCAGCGGGCTGTCTCCCTGGCAGACCTTCCTGCGGATCGAGCTGCCTCAAGTGTGGCCCGGTGTGATCTCTGCGCTGGCACTGACCTTCGCCCACACCCTGGGCGAGTTCGGCGTCATCCTGATGGTGGGCGGCGCCATCGACGGCGAGACCCGCACCCTGTCCATCGCCATCTATGATCGCGTCCAGGCCTTCGACGAGACCGGCGCAGGGGTCATGTCGGCCATGCTGCTGCTGGTATCGTTCCTGACCATCGGTGTGGTTTACGGGCTGGCGGGTCGACGGAGGTGGCGGCATGCCTGATTCGCCCGTTACGTCGCCGGTCTCGGCTGGGTCGGGGCGGTTGACGGTTTCGCTGCACCAGGCCGGGCCGATCCCGCTGGCGGCGAATTTCGCCTGTGAACGGGGAGAGTTGCTGGCGCTGGTAGGCCCCTCCGGCAGCGGCAAGACGACCCTGCTGCGTGCCATTGCCGGCCTCTACCGGCCGGCCGAGGGGCACATCGACTGTGCCGGCGAGACCTGGCTGGACACCGGCCATGGCGTTGTCCGCCGGCCCCAGGCGCGTCGGGTGGGGGTCGTGTTTCAGGACTATGCGCTGTTTCCCCACCTGACTGCCCGTGACAACGTCAAGGTGGCGCTGGGCCATCTCGAGCCCGGCCGGCGCAGCGCCTGCGCCGAAGACTGGCTGGGCCGGATGCGCCTGGAAGGGCTCTCCGACCGCTACCCATCCCAGCTCTCCGGCGGTCAGCGTCAGCGGGTGGCGCTGGCCCGGGCGCTGGCACGCGAGCCCCGGGCGCTGCTGCTGGACGAGCCCTTCTCGGCGGTGGACCAGGTGACACGACGGCGTCTGCAGCGAGAGCTGGCGCTGCTGCGCGAGCAGATTCACATTCCGATCCTGCTCGTGACCCATGACCTGGATGAGGCGGTAGCGCTGGCAGACCGTATCTGTGTGCTGCACGGTGGCCGTACGCTGCAGTGCGATGCTCCCGAGAGACTGTTTCGCCATCCGGCCAGTGCAGAGGTGGCGCGACTGCTGGATCGTCATAATATCTTCGAGGGCCGGGTCGTGACGGTCGAGGGACGGCGGAGGCTGGCTTGGGGGCCCTGGCATCTGCAGGTGGACCATGGTCTGGAGGCGCTGGAGCCCGGGCAGCGAGTCGCCTGGTACCTGCCCGATTCCGACGTGGTGCTGCACCGTCGCGGCCGACCCTCGCGTGGCGAGCGGGAGAACCCGGTGACGGGGTGCATCGGCGAGTTGATCGTGCTGGGTGGCATGACGTCGCTGACGCTGGTCTTCGACCATGGCCCCGATACCCTGCGCTTCGATATCGCCACCCATGCGGCACGGCGCAATGGTCTCGCCCGTGGCGAGCAGGTGCAAGTATCGCTGCTTGCCGGGGGGATTCACCTGCTGCCCCGAAACCGAGACGTTGAGGAGACCACATGACACCGCCACTGTCGGGGCTTGTAACGCGTACGAGCCTGTTGCTGCTTCTTCTGGTGATCGCCTCCACGCTGGCCTGGCGCTGGCCCGCCGTGGCGGAGTCGACGACGGCTCTGGAGCGCCAGCCCCTGTTGATCAAGGCCGGGCAGGAGGTCTTTCGGCTCGAGGTGGAGATGGCACGAACAGCGGACGAGCGTCGCACCGGGCTGATGGATCGCGATTCGCTGGCGCCCGATGCGGGCATGCTGTTTGTTTATGATCGAATCCAGCCCCCGCAGAGCGGTTTCTGGATGTATCGCACCCGCATTCCGCTGGATATCGCCTTCATCGATGCCCACGGCCGCATCGCCACGATCCACACCATGCAACCCTGCCCCTCGGACACGCCCCGGGAGTGTCCGGCGACACTGGCCGGTGCCCCCTATCAGGCCGCGCTGGAAGTGAATGCCGGCTATTTCGCCGAGCGCGGCATCGAGGAGGGCGCCTGCGTGGACTGGCCGGGTCGTACTGACGGCTGCTCAGCGGCCGAGTAACGCCCGAAAGCGGATCACGATGAGCGCCACGCCGGCGATGACCATGGCGCCACCGAGGATGATGTGAACATTGAGTCGCTCCCCCAGCAGCACGATGCCCAGCACCACTGCCACCACCGGTACCAGCAGGCTCAGGGGTGCCAGCCGACTGACCGCGTGGCGGCGCAGCAGGCCGTACCACAGGCCGTAGGCGACGATCGACGACATCACGGCGGTATAGAACACGGCTCCCCAGCCGAACAGTCCCGCCTGGCCGATGGCCTCCATCTGGCCCCGCTCGAACCACCAGGAACCCATGCCCACCTGCGGAATGGCAAATAGCGCGACCCAGCCCGCCAGTGCCATGGGAGCGATATTGGGACCCTGCTTGATCAGCAGCTGCGAGATTGCCCAGCCCAGTGCGCTGAACAGCAGCAGCGCCATGGGCAGCGGTGAGGGCAGGCTGGGGCCGCCGGCGAGTATCATCACGCCGCCGAATGACAGCGCGAGACCCGCGATACGCTTGGCGCTCAGGCGCTCGCCCAGGAAGATCACGGCCAGCAGGGTGGCGAAGGGGGTGCCCATCTGCACCAGAAGTGCTCCGGTACCCGCCTCGGCCTGGCCAAGCCCGATGAACAGCAGGGCGAAATGGAGCGTGCCGAAGGTCACCGACAGCAGCAGCAGGAAGGGCAACTGATGCCGAGCAACCGGGTGGAAGGGCACCAGCAGGGCGGCAACCAGGATGAAGCGCAGGGTGGTCAGCAGGAGCGGCGGTAGTTCGGCAACCCCCAGTTTGATGACGATGATGTTCAGGCCCCAGATGACGACAATCAACAGGCCCAGCAATAGGTCGCGAAGCGGCACGGGCGGTTTTCCTTGAATGGCACGGCCTGGCGAGGGTATCAGTGGCGTTGTCGGACGTCGCGTTATACCCATGACGGTCTATCATTCAACGCGGGGTTTCATAGAATATTGAAGCGTAACTTGATCCTGTACGGTATGAACCCAGAACGATAATCGCGGCCGGTTTTCTCCGAACCGGCCCCTTTGCTGCAAGGACACGTCATGACATCCGCTAGTCGTCTTACTCGCTTTGCCGCGGTACTGGCCGGCGCCGCCGTGCTGACCGCATCGCTTTCGGTCTCTTCCTCGGTTCAGGCCCGCGAGCTTTCCGTTTCCACCGTGCTGTCCGATGCCTTCCCCTGGGGGCAGGCGGCCGAGAAGTGGGCCGAGCTCGTGGAGGAGCGCACCGAGGGTCGCCTGACCCTGCGCGTCTACCCCAATTCTCAGCTGGTCGCTGGTGACCAGACCCGCGAGTTTTCCGCCATGCGCTCGGGGCTGATCGACATGGCCGTGGGCTCGACCATCAACTGGTCGCCTCAAGTGCCGGAGCTCAATCTCTTCTCCCTGCCTTTCTTCATGCCCGACGAGGCGGCGGTGGACGCCGTGACCGGCGGGGAGGCCGGTGAGATGATCTTCGAGGCCATCGAGTCCCGTGGCGTGGTACCACTGGCCTGGGGTGAGAACGGCTTTCGCCAGGTCTCCAACTCCCGTGGCCCCATCAGTGAGCCGGGTGACCTCGACGGGCTGAAGATTCGTGTTGTTGGCTCTCCGCTGTTCCAGGATACCTTCAATGCGCTAGGCGCCGATCCAACCCAGATGAGCTGGACCGACGCACAGCCGGCGTTGACCACGGGGGCCGTGGACGGTCAGGAGAACCCGCTGTCGGTGTTCGACGTGGCGCGGATCGACCAGGTGGGCCAGGAGTACCTGACGCTGTGGAATTACATGAACGATCCGCTGATCTTTGCCGTCAACCAGCGCATCTGGGACTCCCTGGACGAAGAGGACCAGGAAATCCTGCGTGAAACCGCCATCGAGGCCGGTGAGTGGGAGATCGCCATGACCCGTGAGGAGGAGAGCGAGCGTCTCGCCGCCATCCAGGAGCGCGGCGTTCAGGTGACCGAGCTGACCGACGCGCAGCATCGTGCCTTCGTCAATGCCACCGCCAGCGTCCACGACAAGTGGATCCCGCGGATCGGCAAGGAGCTGGTCGAAGCGGCCCGTGCCGCCATCGAGGCGCGCTGATCCCGGCTAGGACCGGCCCCGTCAGGGGGCCGGTCCGCTCTTCACGAGGCTTGCATGAAATTCTCTCCCGATGCCCGGCCGGAACGCTGGCTGGGCTCCCTGGCGCTGGCGATCATTTCGCTGATCAGCCTGGGCAACGTCATTACGCGCTACGTCACCGGCGGTTCCCTGGCCTTCACCGAGGAGTTCTCGGTATTCCTGCTGGTGGTGCTGACCTTCGCAGGGGCCTCGGTGGCACTACGACGTAACGGTCATATTCGTATCGGCCTGCTGGAGCGAGCCTTGCCGGCAGGCCCGCGCAAGGTGCTCATTCTCTTCCAGTGGCTGTGTGGCGCCCTGGTGCTGGGGCTGATCACCTGGTTCGGCGCCAAGCTGACCTGGGAAGAGTACCAGTGGCAGTCGCTGTCGCCGGGGCTGGGCCTGCCCCAGTGGTGGTACCTGCTGTGGCTGCCACTGCTGTCGGCCGCCATGCTGGTACGCCTGACGCAGCAGACCCGTGACCGCCTGAGCGGGAGGCTCGAGGATGAGTCCTGATCTGTGGATGATCCTGGCCTTCGCCGGGCTGCTGATCGCCGGCGTGCCGGTGGCCTTCTCGCTG
>SKVX01000191.1 GCA_007129225.1 Halomonas sp. | reverse complement strand
GGCGGCAGAAGATGCCCAACACCTTGAGCGCCCGCTGGGCCGCCATGGCCTGCGCCTGGTGCAGGAATGTCTCGGTCGTGGTGGTGCTGGAAAGGCGCCCGTCGGCGATCGCCTGCAGGCGAAAGGCCTCGATCCAGGCGGCGAATCGCTCCGGTGGGAAACGGCAGTAGCGGCCGCGCAGCAGCGAGATCGGGTCATAGCTGATGGGGCCGGCCACCGCGTCCTGGAAGTCGATCAGGTAGAGGCCATCCCGGTGGACCATCAGGTTCATGGCGTCGAAATCCCGGTGAACCGTGACCACCGGCTGGGCCAGGGCGGAATCGATCAGCGCCTCGCACAGCGTGTTCCAGCAGGGCGGTAGTTCGGTCATACCGAGCCACTCCCCCAGGCACCACTCGGGGAAGAGTGCCAGCTCCCGGCCCAGCAGGGGGGCATCGTAGGTCGGCAGGTCGTGGGGGCCTGCCCGGTTCTGCAGTTCATGGACCAGCGCGAGGGCGTGGTCGTGCCAGGCCAGGGTGTCGGGCTCGGCGTCGCCATGGAAGCGTACCTGGAGCGGCTCGTCGCCCAGGTCATCGAGTTCGATGAAGCCCTCGTCCAGGTCGAGGGCATGAAGGCCAGGCACCGGCAGGCCGGCGGCTCGCCAGCGCCGGGCGATGGCGACGAAGGGACGGCTGTCCTCCTGCGGGGTCGGGGCATCCATCAGCATCCGCGTGGTACCGTCGGGCAGGCGCAGGCGGAAGTAGCGTCGAAAACTGGCGTCGCCTGCGGCCAGCTGCAAGTCGCAGGCATCGATGGGAAGGTGGTGGTTCTCTGCCGCCCAGCGGCGCAGGGTGTCGAATCGCTTCGCGGTGTCGGCCTGGGGCATGCGGGGTCCTCGCTGATGTCGGGCGGTGCCGGTTGACGCCCGCCGGGCACCGCCGCATGCTCGCTCAATCACATACGACAGGCTGGATACGGTCTGTATAATACCGATTCTCTCCGGCAAGGACATCGTGGATCATGGGCAAGGGACAAGCAGGGGCAGCGCTCGCTGGCCTGATCACATACGGCCTGACCTATGGCGCTCTGTCGGCGGTGGCGCTGGACCCCCTGCCGGCCGCTCAGCTCGATTGGCACGCCTGGGGCGACGATCGCCCGGTGGGGGCGCTGTGCCGTGGGACCTATGTGATGCCCGAGTATCGCCTGCCGGCGGCGGATGACCCGCAGCAGGTGCGTACCGAATCCGATAGCGCCTTCTATGGCGAGGAGGGCGAGACGATCCTGGGCGGTGAGGTCATCCTGCGGCGAGGCGATAGCCAACTGGAATCGCGCCGGGTCAGTGTGCCTCCTTCGCGGGAGCAGGCGTTTGCCGAGGGGCCGCTGGCGTTACGCGACCAGAATCTGCTGGTGCGGGGCGAGTCAGCCGAGGTCTCGCTGGTCAGCGATGCCGCCCATATCGATTCGGCCCACTATGTGATCCACGACCAGCGCCTGCGCGGCAATGCGCTGCAGCTCGCGCGCCAGGAAGATGGTCGCTTTCGCCTGACCACGGCAAACTTCACCACCTGCGACCCGGGCGACGAGATGTGGCGCCTGGTGACCGGCGACCTGGTGCTCGACCGCGAGACGGGATTCGGCACCGCCCGCCACGCCCGTCTGGAGATGGGGCAGGTGCCGGTCTTCTACTGGCCCTGGGTCCGCTTTCCCATCGATGACCGTCGCCATACCGGCTTCCTCTGGCCGGAGATCGGCGTCTCCGGCGGTGCCCTGGACTATGCCCAGCCGTTCTACTGGAATATCGCGCCCAATCACGACGCCACCCTGACCCCGCGCCTGATCACCGACCGCGGCTTGCTGCTAGGGGGCGAGTATCGCTATCTCTTCCCGACGGATGCCGGCCAGATCGAAGGCGCCTTTCTGTCCAGCGACGGGGGCGGCTCCAGCGACGACCCCAACGCCGCCTCGCGCCGCTTCGAGGGCGAGGATCGCTGGTATATCGACTATCGACATTCCGGATACTTCGACCAGCGCAACCGCTATGACCTGCGCTATGGTGGCGCCAGCGACGGCCGTTACTTCGACGACTACGGCAGCATCTTCGGCGATGACCCCTCCAACATGCACCGCCTGGCCCGTTTGCAGCACCTTGGCGACGTCTGGCACTTCGATGCCCGGGCCGAAGGGTTTCAGCGGCTGGACGATCCGCTGCGGGAACGTGACAAGCCGTTCTATCGGCTTCCCAGCCTGACGGCGAACGCACGCTTCACCCAGGAGGGGGGCTTCTATCAGCAGTGGCACTCCAACCTCACCTACTTCTGGCGTGACGTGAACGAAGTGGCCATTCCGCGGGAGCGTGAGGCGGCGGTGGGCAGCCGGCTTCACCTCTCCCCGGCGACGGGCTGGCGCTTCGATGAGAGCTGGGGCTACCTCGAGCCCAGGGTCGAGTGGCTCTATACCGCCTATGCCCTCGACTATGGGCAGCGCGATACCGACCGGGATACCTCGCTGCAGCGGGCCGTGCCGGTGTCGTCGGTCGAGGGCGGGCTGGTCTTCGAGAGGGAACTGGAACTCGGCGGTCGTGACTATCGTCATACCCTGGAGCCCAGGCTCAACTATGCCTACGTACCGGCCAAGGACCAGCGTGAGTTCCCCGACTTCGATACCAGCGAGCGTGCTTTTTCCTGGAACCAGCTCTGGTCGCCCCACCGTTTTTCAGGTTCCGACCGGGTCGGCGACCTCAATCGGCTGTCAGTGGGCCTCGAGTCTCGCCTGCTGGAAGATGCTGGCGGCCGCGAGCGCCTTTCGTTCGGCGTGGGCCAGGCGTTCTACTTCGATGATCGCAACATCGACCTGGATGGCGACCCCGATACGCTGCCACCGGAGTCGGACTTCGAACGCTTCTACAACGCCACCCGTGATCGTTCTTCGATGATCTCACGGCTTGATTGGCAGATCGACGATCATTGGCGCAGCCGGCTGGAGTGGATCTACGACGACCGGCAGCAGCGTACCGAACGGAGTTCGGCCTATCTACAGTATCGAGCCGATGCCGGGCACGTATTGAACCTTGGCTACCGCTGGGAACTCCAAGGCTTCGACCCTTCAGTGGAGCCCGGCGATGACGAGTTCCGGGACTTCGACCGTGAGGAGTTCGACCTGTCGTTTGCCTGGAAGACATCACCGCGGGTGGACCTGATCGGTCGGGCGCTGTACGACTACACCAATGACCGCTTTCTGGACCAGCTGGCGGGTGTGCAGTGGAACGACTGCTGCTACGGTCTGCAGCTGGTCTGGCGCCGCTGGATCGATGACAGTGGTACCGCACGGATCGATAATGACGTCACCGAGCACGGGATCTTCCTGCGCTTCGTGCTGAAGGGGCTGGGGGGTGTCGGCGGCGACGCCGGCGACTATTTCGAACAGGCCGTGCCGGGTTATCGTGCCACCGCGTTTTGAGGTGGCCCAAACAGGTTTTCTATCAGAGACACCATGAGAGGAAAGAACGTTATGCGCATCCCGCGAATCGCCACCCTGGGCGCGACCCTGGCGCTGGCCCTGTGCCTCGGCGCCGTGTCGCTTACCGCCCAGGCCCAGAGTTTTCAGCCGGTGGAGCGCCAGTCGCTGGACCGCATCGTGGCAGTGGTCAATCAACACGCCATCATGGAGAGCGAACTGACCGACCGGGTGGAGCTGGTTCGTAGCCAGGTATCAGGCCAGGGACAGGGATTGCCCCCTGAATCGATGCTGCGTGAGCAGGTGCTCGAGAATATCATCATCGAGGAGATCCAGCTGCAGAAGGCGAGGAGCGCCGGGCTCAGTGTGGACGACACCGAACTCAACCGGCAGATGCGGGCCATTGCCGAAAGCAACGGCATGACGCTTGAGCAGTTCGCCGATGCCCTGGAGGCCGACGGCCTGACCATGGCCGCCGTGCGTGAGGAGATCCGCCGCGAGATGCTGATGCGCGAACTCCACCAGCGCCAGGTAGGCTCAAGGGTCAACGTCAGCGAGCGTGAGGTGGAGCGCTTCATCGAGCAGCGGGGCGGTGGTGTGAGCCGTGACCAGGCGCGCCAGATGGTCTTCCAGCAGAAGGCCGAAGAGGCTTTGGATGCCTGGATCCAGGAGATTCGCGCCGAGGCTTTCGTCGACAACCGCCTGTCCAACTCCCGCTGATGGCAGCGGCGGCCCAGGCGCCTGTCCTGGCACTGACCACCGGGGAGCCCGCTGGTATTGGGCCAGAACTGGTCCTGCAGCTGGCGGCCGGGCCGGCGTTGCCGGCACGGGTCGTGGCGGTGGGCGACCCGCAGCTGCTGGCCGAGCGGGCCGCCATGGTGAAGACCCGGGTCGAGCTGGTGACACTGGCGGTGGGAGAGCCGGTGCCGTCGCCGAGGGCCGGCGTGCTGCCGGTCTGGCCGGTGGCACTGCGGCAGCCGAGCCTGCCGGGCCGGCTGGCGGTCGCCAATGCCGGCTACGTGCTTGACACTCTGGACCTGGCGGTTCGAGCGTGTCTCGCCGGTGACGCTGATGGCATGGTCACCGCCCCTCTGCACAAGGGAGTGATACTCGATGCCGGCCACTCAGGGTTCAGCGGCCATACCGAATACCTTCGCGATGCCTGCGGCGTCGATGAAGTCGTGATGCTGCTGGCCACCGATCTGGCGCTGCACGCCCGCGAAGCGAGCTGGCAGGGTGGGGCGGCCCTGCGGGTGGCGCTGGCCACCACCCACCTGCCGCTGAAGGACGTGGCCGGTGCCATCACCGATGCGCGCCTGACGCGTATCCTGCGTATCCTGCAGGCCGATCTCAGGCGCTGGTTCGGCGTGTCCGAGCCTCGCATCGCCGTCTGTGGCCTCAACCCCCATGCCGGTGAAGGCGGCCACCTGGGTCGCGAGGAGATCGAGATCATCGTGCCCTGCCTCGAGCGGCTGCGTGGCGAGGGCCTGCGCCTGGATGGGCCGCTGCCGGCCGATACCCTGTTCACGCCGCGACACCTGGCAGGCGTGGATGCGGTATTGGCGATGTATCATGACCAGGGCCTGCCGGTGCTCAAGTATGCCGGGTTCGGCCGTGCCGCCAATATCACCCTGGGGTTGCCACTGGTGCGGACCTCGGTGGATCACGGTACGGCGCTGGACCTGGCAGGGCGCGGCGTTGCCGACCCGGGCAGCCTGGGCGTGGCCGTCGCGCTTGCC
Organism: Halomonas sp.; assembly: GCA_007129225.1. Taxonomy (GTDB): domain Bacteria; phylum Pseudomonadota; class Gammaproteobacteria; order Pseudomonadales; family Halomonadaceae; genus Halomonas. The sequence continues at coordinate 1,947 of SKVX01000191.1, read as the reverse complement.
GCCGACATGGCCCACCGCAGTGCGGCCGCTTCACTATCCTGACGAACGACAAGACAAGGACTTTTTCATGGCATCGCGCCCGCCGGTTCACCGCGCTCGCAAGCGCTTCGGCCAGAACTTCCTGCGTGACCCCGGCATCATCTCGCGCATCGTGCGCGCCATTGCCCCGCGACCCGGCGACCGCCTGGTGGAGATCGGGCCCGGTCAGGGCGCCCTGACCGAGCCCTTGGTCGAGGCCGCCGATGGGCGGCTCGAGGTGATCGAGTTGGATCGTGACCTGATCCCCGGACTGCGGGTGCAGTTCTTCAATTTTCCCGACTTCATCATTCACGAGGGCGATGCGCTCAAGTTCGACTTTCGCGCCTTGCGCGGCGAGGGCGAGCCCCTGCGGGTGGTAGGCAACCTGCCCTATAACATCTCCACGCCTCTCATCAGTCATCTTCTCGAGGCGGGAGGCGCGGTTGCCGACATGCACTTCATGCTGCAGAAGGAGGTGGTCGAGCGCCTGGCCGCCGAGCCGGGTGGCCCCGACTGGGGCCGGCTGTCGGTCATGGCGCAATACCGCTGTCGGGTCGATGCGCTGTTTACCGTGCCGCCGGAAGCCTTCGTGCCGCGCCCCAAGGTTGAGTCGGCCATCGTCAGGCTGACGCCGCATCCTCAGCTGCCGCATCCGGCACATGACGAGACACTGCTGTTCCATGTGGTGCGCCAGGCCTTCGGCCAGCGCCGCAAGACGCTGCGCAATAATCTCAAGGGCCGCATCGAGGCCGATGCCCTCGAGGCCCTGGGCATCGAGCCGTCGCGCCGGCCTCAGACACTTACGATCGAAGAGTTCGTTCGTATCGCCAACCATCTGGCCGCTTTGGAGGCGACGTCATGAATCGGGTAACGAATACGCCACAGGAGAATGAGGTGCTGGTTGACGTCGAGCCCGCCTTTCGCGGCGACGAATCCTCCAGTGATGAAGCACGCTATGTCTTCAGCTATACGGTGACCATCCACAACCATTCCGCACGCAGCATGCAACTGCTGGCCCGCCACTGGAAGATCACCCAGGGCAGTGGCAAGGTGCAGGAGGTGCGCGGCAAGGGGGTGGTCGGCCAGCAGCCCATGATCGGCCCGGGTCAGACCTTTCGCTATACCAGTCGCGCCATCCTCGATGGGCCGGTAGGCGTCATGGAAGGCGCCTATACCTGTGTCGATACCGCCAGCCAGCGGCCCTTTGAAGTGACCATTCCGCCTTTCCGGCTGGCCGGCCCCAACCAGATACACTGAAGCGACGACGAAGGGCAGGTGACAAGGAGAGGACATGACGACCTACGCCATCGGTGACCTGCAGGGGTGTCACGCCGAATTCGTCGAACTGCTCGAGCGGCTCGGCTTCGATTCCCGCCATGACCGGCTGTGGCTGGCCGGCGATCTGGTCAACCGCGGGCCGGCATCACTCGACTGCCTGCGTGAAGTGCGGGCGCTCGGTGAGGCCGCAGTCACGGTGCTGGGCAACCACGACCTGCACCTGCTGGCGGTGGCGCGTGGCGGGGCATCGCTCAATCGCAAGGACACCCTCGAGGGCATTCTCGACGCGCCGGACCGTGAGGCGTTGCTCGACTGGCTTCAATCATGCCCGCTGCTGGTGCGCCGGGCGGTGGAAGGGCAGGGTGAGGTCGTGATGACCCACGCCGGGCTGCTGCCCCAGTGGTCACCGGGGCTGGCCGAGGGGCTGGCCGACGAGGTGTCCACCGAGCTGCGCAGCGAACACAGCGGTGCCTTTCTCGAGCGTATGTATGGCAACGAACCCGCCTGTTGGCAGGATTCCCTGCAGGGTATCGACCGGCTCAGGGCCATCGTCAATGTCCTGACCCGAATGCGCTTCATCAATGCCGAGGGTTGTCTCGACTTCTCCGCCAAGGAGGGACTGGATAGCGCACCATCCGGCTTTGCTCCCTG
>SKVX01000211.1 GCA_007129225.1 Halomonas sp. | reverse complement strand
TCCCGCGGCATGAAGGAGCTCATCAAGCGCCTGCTGCCGGACTCCCTGGAGGACATGATCGCCCTGGTGGCGCTGTTCCGCCCCGGCCCCCTGCAGTCGGGCATGGTCGACGACTTCATCAACCGCAAGCATGGCCGTGCCGAGATCTCCTACCCCCACCCGGACTACCAGCACGAACTGCTCAAGCCGGTGCTGGAGCCCACCTACGGCATCATCCTCTACCAGGAGCAGGTGATGCAGATCGCCCAGGTGCTGGCGGGGTACAGCCTGGGACAGGCCGACATGCTGCGCCGGGCCATGGGCAAGAAGAAGCCCGAGGAGATGGCCAAGCAGCGTGCCGGCTTCATGGAGGGCTGTGCCGCCAACGGCATCGATAAGGAACTGGCGGGCAATATCTTCGATCTGGTGGAGAAGTTCGCCGGCTACGGCTTCAACAAGTCCCACTCGGCGGCCTATGGGCTGGTCTCCTACCAGACCGCCTGGCTCAAGTCGCACTACCCCGGCCCCTTCATGGCGGCGGTGATGTCCACCGAAATGGACAACCTGGACAAGGTGGTACCGCTGATCGAGGAGTGTCGCCACCAGGGTTTGACCGTGACCCCGCCGGACGTCAACGTCGGCGGCTACAAGTTCACCGTCGATATCGAGGCCCGGGTGGTCTACGGCCTGGGTGCCATCCGCGGCGTGGGCGAAGGGCCCATCGGTGCCATCGTCGAGGCCCGTGAAGCCGATGGTCCCTTCACCGACCTGTTCGACTTCTGCCGGCGGGTCGACCCCCGGCGCATGAACAAGCGTACCCTGGAGGCGCTGATCCGCTCCGGGGCGCTGGACAACCTCGGCCCCAACCGCGCGGTGCTCAGTGCGGCGATGGAGGCGGCGCTCAAGGCCGCGGCCCAGACCCAGGCGAACCAGAACCTGGGCATGATCGACATGTTCGGCGAAGCCTTTGCTGACGAGGCGGAGGTGGATCCCTACGAGGCCTATCGCGGAGTTCGCGAGTGGACCGACAAGGAGCGCCTGGCCGGCGAGAAGGAGACGCTGGGGCTCTACCTCACCGGCCACCCCATCGACGAGTACGAGCAGGAGCTCAAGCGCTTCGTCTCGACGCGTATCAGCGACCTCAAGCCCTCCCGCGAGCCGCAGCGGGTTGCGGGCCTGGTGGTGGGAGTGCGCACCATGAAGTCCAAGCGCGGCGATACCATGGCCTTCCTGACCCTGGACGACCGCACCGGACGCATCGAAGCGTCGCTGTTCGGTGAGATGTTCGAGGCGCTGCGCGGTCAGCTCGACACCGAGCAGGTGCTGATCGTCGAAGGGGAAGTCTCCAGCGACGACTACTCCGGCGGCCTGCGCCTGCGCGGCAAGGAGATCACCCCCATGGTGGCGGCGCGCAGCCGCTATGGCGAGGCCGTGGAACTCTCGCTGGATGGCGAGCGGGTCAACGGGCGGCTGGTCGACAACCTCCGCGACAGCCTCTCGCCGCACTGCGACGCCGGCGGCCTGCCGGTCCGGCTGCGCTATCGCAACGGCGAGGCCGTCGGCTGGCTGGAGCTGGACGCTCAATGGCGAGTCGCGCCCTCTGACGAGCTGATGATCGCGTTGCGCGAGGTGGAAGGGCAGGATGGGGTGCGGCTGAAGTATCGCTAGACTCTGTCCGAAAAGTGCCTGCGCTCGGTCATACGGCGTTAAAAAACGGCTTAAAATGCTCATTTACTAAAGTAAACTCGTGCGCGAGCCCGGTCCGCTTTTTCGCCGTTTTTTGCCTTGCGACCCACAGGGATGTGGGAAGTGCGTTGGCCCGTAGGGAACGGGCCTAGCCCTGACCATCGCTCGTCGACTGTTCAGGCAGAGCCTAAGACTCATCTCACTACCTTGGCTGCGAGGGGCGCCGGGGGCAGGTCGAAGGGGAGGTCTTTTGCCATGGGTGAGGAGCACTGCTCCGAACGGGCTGGCTATGGACGGCCAGCCCCGGCCCTGCAAGCGGAGCAGGATGCGAGAGCGCAGCAGGGCAAAAGTAGCGCCCAAGGATGGGGTTACAGCGCCTCCCCGAAGGCCTGTCGCCGGATCAGCGCCGAGCGTGCGGCCCCCGGCGCCCCTGGCTGGCGATAACTCCACGCACCCTGCCTTGCGCCGCGCGGTGAGGGTGCGATAATGCCCGACACTCGAATTTTTGGCTTCCGGGGCAAGAGCGGTCGACATACCCCGGCGACAGCAATGACAAGGCGGCCTAGCCACTATGAATCCCAACTACCTCGATTTCGAACAGCCCATCGCCGAGCTCCAGGCCAAGATCGAAGAGCTGCGCCTGGTCGGCAACGACAGCCAGGTCAATCTCAGCGACGAGATCAGCCGGCTCGAGGAGAAGAGCCGCAAGCTCACCGAGTCGATCTTCAAGGACCTGAGCCCCTGGCAGGTGTCTCAGCTTTCACGCCACCCACAGCGGCCCTACACCCTGGACTACCTCGAGCATATCTTCACCGACTTCGACGAGCTGCATGGCGACCGGCGCTTTGCCGACGACCCGGCCATCGTCGGCGGGGTGGCGCGGCTGGATGGCCGCCCGGTCATGGTCATCGGTCACCAGAAGGGGCGCGAGGTGAAGGAGAAGGTGCGGCGCAATTTCGGCATGCCGCGTCCGGAGGGCTACCGCAAGGCGTGCCGGCTGATGGAGATGGCCGAGCGCTTCAAGATGCCGGTACTGACCTTCATCGACACCCCCGGGGCCTATCCCGGCATCGATGCCGAGGAGCGCGGCCAGTCGGAAGCCATCGCCTACAACCTGGCGGTGATGTCGCGTCTCAAGACCCCGATCTTAGCCACCGTGGTGGGTGAGGGCGGTTCCGGAGGCGCCCTGGCCATCGGCGTCTGCGACGAGCTGACCATGCTGCAGTACTCCACCTACTCGGTGATCTCCCCGGAGGGCTGCGCCTCGATCCTGTGGAAGAGCGCCGACAAGGCCTCCGACGCGGCCCAGGCCATGGGCATCACCGCCGAACGGCTCAAGGAGCTGGGTTTCGTCGACACGCTGATTCCCGAGCCGCTGGGCGGTGCTCATCGCCATCCGGTCGATACCGCGGAGCGGGTCAAGACGGCGCTACTGGCCAGTCTCGACCGCCTGGAGGCCATGGATACCGAGGCTCTCCTGGAGCGCCGGTATGAGCGCCTGATGAGCTATGGCTCTCCAGCATAAGAGAAAGTCGCTGCAGGCCCTGATTGACGACGCCCTGGCGGAGACCCCGCCGGGGCGTGTCGTCTGGGTGGCACTCTCCGGCGGGCTCGATTCCTCGCTGCTGCTGACCCTGGCGGCAGACGCCATTCGGCGCCATCCCCGTCCTCTCCATGCGCTCCACGTCAATCATGGGCTGCAGGCTGGCGCCGATGGCTTCGAGACTCACTGCCGACGGCTCTGCTCCCGGCTCGGAGTGCCCCTGTTCGTCGAACGGGTGACCGTCCCGCTGGCGGAGGGTCTGGGTCTGGAAGGGGCGGCGCGCCAGGCCCGCTATGCCGCCTTCGAGCGCCGGGTCGCCGCCGGCGAGACCCTCTGGCTGGCCCAGCACCGCGACGACCAGGCCGAGACCTTCCTGCTCGCCGCCCTGCGCGGCAGCGGCGTGCGCGGCCTGGCGGGAATGCCGGCGCGTCGCGATGCCCGTGGCGTGATGATCGAACGACCCTTACTGGATAACCCGCGCAGCCTGCTCGAGGCCCATGCCGGCCGGCTGGGGCTGCGCTGGGTCGATGATCCCAGTAACGACGACCAGGTCCTGGATCGCAACTTCCTGCGTGGCAGCGTGCTGCCGCTGCTGCAGTCGCGATGGGTCCATGCCGGCGAGGCGCTGGCACGTGCGGCAAGGCAGGCCGGCGAGGCCGACGACCTGCTCGACGAGCTGGCCGCGCTGGATCTCCAGCGCTTGGGGGACGATCCCGGGCAGCTTCCGGTGACGGCTCTCACGACCTTGTCATCCCCCCGCCAGCGGCTGCTGATTCGTCACGCCTGCCGCTGCCTGGCGCTGCCCACCCCTCCCGAGTCGCGCCTCGCTGCCCTGATGGCACAGCTGTCAGCCCGGCGCGATGCACGGGTGCGGATCGATTGGCCGGGCGGCGAGGCACGTATCTGGCGAGAACGCCTCTACCTGCGTCCTCCGGGCGGCCCGCCGCCGGAGGGGTGGAGGATCGACTGGGACGGGCTGGCGCCCCTGGAGACCCCGCTGGGACGCTGGGGCCTGTCGCTGCAGCGCGGGGAGGGTGGGCCTGTCCCGCTTCGGCTCACGCTGCGCCAGGGCGGCGAGCGACTGCGCTTGGCGGGACGCGGTTCGCGGGACCTGAAGCGCCTGCTGCAGGAAGCCGATCTTCCTCCCTGGGAGCGGGAGCGGCTGCTGGTGGCCTGGCACGGCGAGGCCGTCGTAGCGGTGCTGTTGCCGACGCAGGGGCGCTGGCTGGTAGTGGCGGAGGGTTGGGAGGCAGGGGCGGGACTCGAATGAAGGTGGCTCAGCCGCTTTCACCGGTGAATTCGCCGTCGCGTTCCACCATGTCGTAGAGAACACCCTCCCGCAGGGCGCCATCGGCGTAACGCAGCCGGGTGAGACCGAAGGATTCGAAGATGGCACCAAGAATGGCCACGCCGGCAGGAAAGATGCGCGCCCGGTCGCACTTGAGCCCTTCCATGGCGACGTTGTCGAGCTGCCTGAAGGCGATCAGCCGCTGGCGCAGGTCGAGCAGTCCCTGGCGGGTAATGGTTCCTTCGTCGGCATCGTCGTTGCTTGTCGCGAGGACCGATGCAACGGCCTTGATGGTGCCGCTGGAGCCGACCGGGTCGGTCCAGCCAAAGGCCTGATAGGCGCGGCTGACTCGGCTGCAAGCCGCCTTGGCGGCCTGCTCGGCGCGGCCCATGCTGGCTTCGTTGATAACGCCGTCCGAGAAATGCCGCCGGGTGAAGGTCACACAGCCGATCTCCAGGCTCTCCAGGTGCAGTGGCGCGAAGTTCTCGCCGATGGCGAACTCGGTGGAGCCGCCGCCGATATCGATGATCAGGCGTTTGCCGTTCTCGGCCAGGGCGTGCGCAGCACCCAGGTAGATCAGGCGCGCCTCTTCACGGCCGTCGATGATCTCGATGGGACAACCGAGCAGCGATTCCGCACGCTCGACGAAGGCCTGGCGGTTGCGTGCCGTGCGCAGTGCGCTGGTGCCGACGACCCGCAGGCGGCCGGGTGCTACATCGCCCAGCAGCGGTACGAAGCGAGCCAGACAGCGCAATGCGCGCTGTATCGCCGCCTCGCTCAACCGATCGGTCTTGTCGAGCCCGGCGGCAAGCTGGACCTTCTCGCCCAGGCGCGACACGGCCTGCAGCCGACCCTCCTGGAAGTTGGCGACCAGCAGGTGGAAGCTGTTCGAGCCCAGGTCGATCGCGGCCAGCCGCTGCCGTGGCGCCTTGGCTGCGAGTGGTGCTTCTGGGCGAGGCCGGTCCATTGGCTGAGTCATCGAGGCATCCTGATGGCAGAGAACCCAAGGTTGCGGCGACTCTCTTGTCGTGTCAATTAGCCGGGTGTGTCGGATTATGGGGTTGCGTTCGTCGCCGCCCTTGACTAACATCGAGTCGTTCGCCTGTTCCGAATGCTTTCCGACCGAGACACGACGTCCGCGTCGCGGTCCTATATCAAGTCGTCAGACAGCCCCTTTTGTCGCTCGCTATCATGTGCTCGCAAGCCATGTTGGCATTTGAAGACGCCCAGGCGATTACAGTCCAGGCGACACTAGTGCTGCTCCCTCGAACACGATACCGTTCCGGCGACCCCTTCTAGTGCTGGTTAGTGCATGGAGAGAGGTCGTGATTTGCCGGTCATCACCTGCGAGTGGAAGCCTTCCCGGGCTCTGAACGCACCCAAGCGGCGTACCGTTCTTTTCCCCCGTCACATTCACGGCGCCGTGCCGCCACGCTGACATGAGCAACTTCCGAACACACCGATGAATCTTACCGAACTCAAGCAAAAGACCGTCCCGGAGCTCCTGGAGCTTGCCCGCGAAATGGGCATCGACAACCTGGCTCGCTCGCGCAAGCAGGACATCATCTTCGCCATCCTCAAGAAGCACGCCAAGAGCGGCGAGGATATCTACGGCGATGGGGTGCTCGAAATCCTGCAGGACGGCTTCGGCTTCCTGCGTAGCGCCGACAGCTCCTATCTGGCCGGCCCGGACGACATCTATGTCTCGCCCTCGCAGATCCGTCGCTTCAACCTGCGCAAGGGCGACTCCATTTCCGGCAAGATTCGGCCGCCGAAGGAAGGGGAGCGCTACTTCGCGCTGCTCAAGGTCAGCCAGATCAACTTCGACAAGCCGGAAAACGCCAAGCACAAGATCCTGTTCGAGAACCTCACGCCGCTGTTCCCCACCGAGCGGCTGCGCATGGAGATCGGCAACGGCTCCACCGAGGATCTGACGTCGCGCATCATCGATCTCACCGCGCCCATCGGCAAGGGCCAGCGCGGCCTGATCGTCTCGCCGCCCAAGGCGGGCAAGACGCTGATGCTGCAGAACATCGCGACTTCGATCACGCGCAACGACCCCGATTGCCACCTGATCGTGCTATTGATCGACGAGCGCCCCGAGGAAGTGACCGAGATGTCGCGCACCGTGCGCGGCGAAGTGGTCGCCTCGACTTTCGACGAGCCGCCGGCGCGCCACGTCCAGGTGGCCGAGATGGTCATCGAGAAGGCCAAGCGCCTGGTCGAGCACAAGAAGGACGTGGTGATCCTGCTCGACTCCATCACTCGCCTGGCGCGCGCCTACAACACCGTGGTGCCCAGCTCCGGCAAGGTGCTCACCGGCGGTGTCGACGCCCACGCCCTGGAGAAGCCCAAGCGCTTCTTCGGTGCCGCGCGTAATATCGAGGAGGGCGGCAGCCTGACCATCATCGCCACGGCGCTGGTGGATACCGGCTCCAAGATGGACGAGGTGATCTTCGAGGAGTTCAAGGGCACCGGCAACATGGAAGCCCATCTGGACCGCAAGCTGGCCGAGCGTCGCGTCTACCCGGCGATCAACATTCGCCGTTCCGGCACCCGCCGCGAGGACCTGATCGCCTCCGAGGACGAGATGCAGCGCATGTGGATCCTGCGCAAGCTGCTCAATCCCATGGA
>SKVX01000333.1 GCA_007129225.1 Halomonas sp. | reverse complement strand
GGCATCTCCAGGCCCGGTGGCGAAACCAGGGTGATGCGCATGGGATCGTAGAGCGACAGCAGCTTGATCAGCGAATGGACGGTGCGCCCGTACTTCAGGTCGCCGGTCAGCAGGATATGGGCCCCTGCCAGCTTCTTGCCGAGGCGGACGAACTCCTTGTCGATGGTGTAGAGGTCGAGTAGCGCCTGGCTGGGGTGCTCGCCGGGACCGTCGCCACCGTTGATCACCGGTACATGGGTGGCGGCGGCGAACTCGGCCACCGAGCCCTGATCCGGGTGACGCATGACGATGGCGTCGCAGTAGCCGCTCATCACCCGGCTGGTGTCGTAGAGTGACTCTCCCTTGGCCATGGAGGAAAAGGTGAAGCCGGTGGTATCGCAGACGCTGCCACCCAGCCGACAGAAGGCGGCATGGAAGCTGACCCGCGTGCGGGTGCTGGCCTCGAAGAAGAGATTGCCGAGCACGGCCCCCTCCAGCACCCGAGTGACCTGGCGGCGGCTGGCGATGGGCTCCATGCGCGCGGCGACCCGCAGCAGGTGATCGACGCGATCGCGGGACAGTGAATCGACGGACAGCAGGTGGGAACTCATTGCAGGCCTCGGGTTGGCGACGGGAATGGCCGTAGTGTAACCCTCCCTGCGGCATGCTTCACGGGCGATGTCGATGAATACGAGAGGCTACTGGCCGATCAGTTCCGCGAGGTGGCGGGCATGGGTGATCACTTCATGGCTCGCCCGCTCGGTATCCAGGTCATCCATGGCCACCACGCCGATGCACGCCTCCACGCCGGCGCGGAACTGGGGGGTGGCGATGGCGCTGGCCACGCCCACGGCGCCGCGCTGCAGCTGACCACGAGTCAGGCTATAACCGTCGCTGCGGGCCTGGCGCACCGCTTCGCTGTCGTCCTCCCGGGGAGGGCGCCCGGCCAGGATGGCGATCCCTGCCGCACCCTGGCTCAGGGGATGACGGCTGCCCACCCGGTAGCCGACCCGCAGCAGCCCCTCGTCGGGCTCGGCCACCATGAGCACCACGCACTCTTCCCCCTGGGCGACCGAGATGAACGCCGTGGCTCGCGTCGCCTTGGCCAGTGCCTGCAGCAGCGGCTGGGCCACCGCGCGCAGCTGCGGCTCGAAGCGTGAAGCGAGCAGGGCGATGCCCGCCCCCAGCCGTATCGGACCCTCGGCGGTGCGCGTGATCAGGGAGTGGCTCTCCAGGGTGGCGACGAGGCGATAGGCGATGGCGCGATGCACATCCAGCTGCCTGGCGAGCTCGGCGATCGTGATGCCCTCGCTGTGTTCGGCGATCAGCTCAAGGGCGCTCAGGCCGCGATCCAGGGTTTGCAGGGTAGTGGACATCGGTGGCGGTACCTCGGGTAGCGGTGGGTGAGCATGGCACTGCCATGGTAGCGCAGCCAGGCCGACGTTTGACGTCGCCGGCGAAAGGGCCTATTTTCTCACTTGCGTTCGATAAGCGAAACTAAGTGTGCGATATAAGTTAAGGCATGGAAAAATCATCGCCGGAACGCCAACGGCAGTTGCAGTAATGCCATGCACGCACAGTCGAGATGCCAGACCGTTCACGTGGAGTCACCATGACGTCAGTTTCCCAACGGGCCAGTGCTGAAGCGGGCGGATGCCCCTTCCATCCGGCCAGCCATCAAGAGGCCGTATCGCCCACTGGCTGCCCCGTTTCTGCTGCCGCTGCCGGTTTCGATCCCTTCGAGGCGCCCTATCAGCTCGATCCCGCCGAGGCGCTGCGCTGGTCCCGCGAGCAGGAGCCGGTGTTCTACAGCCCAAGGCTCGGCTACTGGGTCGTGAGCCGCTACGACGACATCAAGGCGATCTTCCGCGATAACCACACCTTCTCGCCGTCGATCGCCCTGGAGAAGATCACCCCGCCCAGTGACGAAGCCCTGGCGGTACTCGAGCGCTACGACTACGGCATGAATCGCACCCTGGTGAACGAGGACGAGCCGGCACACATGGCCCGGCGCCGCGAGCTGCTCGAGGCCTTCTCCCCCGAGGCGCTGGAGGCCCATGCGCCGATGGTGAGGCGCCTGGTGCGCGAGAAGCTCGATGCGATCATCGACCGTGGTCGGGCCGACCTGGTCGCCGAGATGTTCTGGGAAGTGCCGCTCACGGTTGCACTGCACTTCCTGGGCGTGCCCGAGGAGGACATGGACCAACTGCGCCGATTCTCGGTGGCGCACACCCTCAACACCTGGGGGCGCCCCTCGCCGGACCAGCAGCTCGAAGTGGCGGAAAGTGTCGGCAAGTTCTGGCAGTACTCCGGCCAGGTGCTGGAGAAGATGCAGCGCCAGCCGCACGGCCACGGCTGGATGTACGACATGATCGAGAAGAACCGGCAGAAGCCGGATGTCGTCACCGACAACTACCTGCACTCGATGATGATGGCGATCATCGTGGCTGCCCACGAGACCACGGCCCTGGCCACCGCCAACGCCTTCCGCCAGCTGCTTTCGCGCCCGCCGGTGTGGGCCGAGCTGTGTGACAACCCCGAGCTGATCCCCGCGGCGGCCGAGGAGTGCCTGCGTCACTCCGGCTCGGTGGTGGCCTGGCGGCGGCGCGCCACTCGCGATGTCGAGGTGGGCGGCGTCACCATCCCCGCGGAGGGCAAGATCTTGATGGTCACGGCGTCGGCCAACCACGACCCGCGCCACTTCGAGAATCCCGACGAGCTCGACATCTACCGCGACAATGCCGTTGACCACCTGACCTTCGGCTACGGCAGCCACCAGTGCATGGGCAAGAACCTGGGGCGCATGGAGATGCGCATCTTCCTCGAGGAGTTCACCCGGCGCCTGCCGCATCTCGAGCTGGAGGAGCAGGCTTTCACCTTCCTGCCCAATACGTCGTTCCGCGGCCCCGAAGCGGTCTGGGTGCGCTGGGACCCGTCGCAGAATCCAGAGCGCCGAAACCCGGCCCTGCGTACCGCCCAGCGGGACTTTCCCGTGGGCGCCCCCGAGGCCCGCACCATCGTGCGCCGCGTCACGGTCACCCGGGCCGAGCCCGAGGCCGATGGCGTGCTCGGAGTGACCTTGTCCGACCCCGTTGGGGGAAAGCTGCCCGCCTGGACGGCGGGCTCGCACCTGGACGTGGTGATGCCCGACGGCGAGGCCCGCAAGTATTCGCTGTGTGGCCCCGCAGGGGCCGGCGACTGGCGCATCGCCGTGCTGCGTGAGGAAGCCGGGCGCGGCGGTTCGCGCTGGATGCATGAGTCGGTTCGTGAAGGGGTCGAGCTGCGCGTTCGTGGGCCCAAGAACCACTTTCGCCTGGACGAATCGGCCCAGCATTACGTATTGATCGCCGGCGGCATCGGCATCACGCCGATCGTGGCCATGGCTGATCGGCTCAAAGGCCTGGGCAAGTCCTACGAGCTGCACTATGCCGGGCGCACGCGGGCCAGCATGGCCTTCATCGAGCGGCTGGAGCGCGATCATGGGGGTGCCCTGCACCTCTACCCGAAAGACGAGGGACGGCGGCTCGCCCTGGCCTCGCTGCTGGCCGAGCCCCGCGAAGAGACGCTGCTCTATGGCTGCGGTCCGCAGCGGCTGCTCGAGGCGCTTGAGGTCGGCGCCGAACACTGGCCGGACGGCAGCCTGCACGTGGAGCATTTCACCTCGGCGGGTACGCTGCTGGACCCGGCCAAGGAGCATGCTTTCAGGGTCGAGCTCACCGACTCCGAGCTGACCCTGGAAGTCCCGCCGGACCGGACTCTGCTTCAGGCCCTGCGGACCGCCGGTGTCGATGTGCCCAGCGACTGCGAGGAGGGCCTGTGCGGGACCTGCCAGGTCGATGTGGTCGAAGGCGAGGTCGACCATCGCGACAAGGTGCTCACCCCGGCTGAGCGCGACAGCCAGGACCGGCTGATGAGCTGCTGCTCGAGGGCCAGGGGCAAGCGCCTGGTGCTGGCGCTCTGACCGGACGACACGTAAACACCATCAACAACAACGCAATCCACGTACGCCACCCCTGACAACCGGGACTCACGAGGAACGACAATGAAGAAACTGGCGACACTGACGACACTCACCGCTCTCTCCCTCGGCGCCTTCCAGGGCGCCGCCGCCACCGAGCTGCAGGTCAGCACCTGGGCCGGGCCCAACCATGGTGTCAACACCATCGTCTGGCCGACCTGGGCGAGCTGGGTCGAGGAGGCCACCGAAGGCCGCGTCACCGTCAACGTGGTGCATGACATGGGCCCGCCAGGTGCACAGATGGAGTTGATCGCCGATGGCGTGGCCGACGTCACCTGGCTGTTCCACGGCCTGATGCCGGGACGCTTCGAACTGACCAAGCTGCCCGAGCTGCCTACCTTTGAGGACTTCCCCTCGGAAGATGCCTCGGTGGCCTACTGGCGCACCCACAATGAGTATTTCGTCGAGGCGGGCGAGCATCGCGGCGTCGAACTGCTGGGCGTGGGCGTACATGGCCCGGGAGCGCTGTTCCTCGACCGGTCGATAGCAAGCCTGGACGACCTCGATGGCAAGCGGGTGCGTATCGGCGGGGGGGTGATGGCGGATATCTCCAACGCCCTGGACCTCACCGGCGTCGCGCTGCCGCCGGCCGGCACCTACGAGGCCGCCACCCAGGGCGTCATCGATGGCGCCATGCTGACGTTGGAGGGCCTCAAGAGCTTCCGCCTGGCCGAGGTGCTGCCCAATACGGTGCAGATGCCCGGCGGCTTCTACCGTGGAAGCTTCTCGCTGGTGATGAATCCCGATACCTGGGCCTCGCTCTCCGAGGAGGACCGTGAGGCGATCGAAAGCGTCTCCGGCGAACGTCTTTCAAGGTTGTTCGGTTACATGATGGACGTGGTCGACGTGCGCGGCATCGAGTTCGCCGAAGAGCAGGGCAACACCTTCATCGAGCTGCCGGCCGAGGAGGTGGAGCGCTTCAAGCAGATGGCGGCCGAACTGCCGGGCAAGTGGAAGGCGGAAGCGGAACGCAAGGGCGTCGACGGCGAGGCCGCCCGGGCCTACTTCCTCGAGCAGCTCGCGGCCGCCGGTGAGGAAGCGGGGCTTTCGGCCGATGAGGTGATCGATCCCGAGGCCTGATTCCGGTTGGCAAAGGAAGACCTGCGAGCACGGCCATGGCCGTGCTCGCTGTCGTTCAGGCCAATGACAGGCGGTTTGTTTCAAGTGAAACTATTTTGACCCGTGTCAATGTCGGAAAGGGGATGGTGGACGATACTGTCGGAAACGTACCTGACGGGAGAGTCCTCATGAACCACACACCGAAGTCTTCTCGCACCTCATGGTGGGATCGTGTCTGTGAGCGCACCTATCGTGCCACCACCCCCCGGCTGGTACGAGAGATGGAGCAGGAGTCGCCGCGGGAGTACAGCGAGCTGCTCAAGGATCTCAAGGCGCCGCTGGAGCCCGCCTTCGAGCGCGAGGTGGCAAGGCATCTCGACCGGGGTGGCTTTCGTGCCTTCGTGCCGGCCGACACCCTGATGCCGGCCATGCTGCAGCGTTTTGGCCTGGATGAGTCGAACGTCGCCGGACACAGCAGCTATCCCAGCCTGCGTGGCAACTGCAACGCCTGCCCGGTGGCCGGCCATTGCTGGCATGCCATGCGCCACGATGCCGATGTCGATGCATGTCGCGCCTTCTGCCCCAACGCCGCAGCCTTCGACCGCCAGGCCGCGAAGATCTGACGGCGGCTCGTTTCTGTCGCGAAAGGGCGCCTGGAGCAGGCGCCCGGCAGCTCAGCCGTGCCTGACCCGCCCCTCCAAACCAGCCATTCCAAATCAGTATTCCAAAAATTCCTGCCAGGTGGCCGTTGGCGTTACGCGTCGGCATGCCGCCTGTCGCCTCTACCCTTGGTCGGTGCCTCGAGATGCTCGAGGATCCATTCGATGAAGCCCTTGACCTTGCCCACCTCGCCCTTGTGTTCGGGGTAGGCCAGATAGTAGGCATCACGACTGGCCAGGGAAAAGGTCCAGGGAACGATCAACTGGCCCGCCTCGAGTTCCTCCTCGGCCAGAAAGCGCGGAACCAGTGCCACGCCACAGCCCGCCCGGGCTGCCCGTAGCGACATGGAAAAGGTATCGAATCGCGGGCCGTGGTAACTGTGTGCGGTATAGACCCCCTGGGCGGCAAACCAGTCGTGCCAGGCTTCCGGACGGGTCGTGCTCTGCAGCAGCACCAGCTCGGTCAGCGCCAGCGGGTCCTCGATGCCGCCCTCCGGCACCACAGTCGGTGCACAGACCGGCACCGTCGCCTCGTCGAGCAGCTTGATGCACTCGGCCTTTGGCCAGGCGCCATGGCCGAAGAAGAAGGCCACATCGACACGCGCCTCTTCCAGGTCGAACGGCTCCACCCGATTGCTGATGTTCAGGTAGACGTTGGGGTGGCGAAAGCGAAAGCCATTGAGCCGGGGAATCAACCAGCGGGCGCCGAAGGTCGGCAAGGTGGTGATGTTGAGCACCTCGCTCTGGCCCCCATAGGACTGCATATAGCGCGTCGACATCTCGACCTGGGCGAGTATCTTGCGCACCTCGGTCAGGTAGAGCGACCCCTCGGGGGTGACCTGCAGTCGCTTGCGGACGCGGCGGAAGAGCGGGTGCTCCAGGATCGACTCGAGCTGGGCAACCTGCTTGCTGACGGCACTCTGCGTCAGGCTCAGCTCAGCGGCGGCGCGGGTGAAGCTGAGGTGGCGGGCCGAAGCCTCGAAGCACTGCATCGCGGTCAGGGTTGGCAGGTGGCGTCGGCTCATCGTGGTACCCCATCGGAAAAAATGGAATGACCTCCGTAAAAAACGTCGTTTGAGGCAGGTCACTCGTTGCTTCAATACTGCTTGGGTATTCCATGAAGACACAAGTCGCAGGGGGAAGCATGATCGATACCGTGATGCAGCGCCTTGGCGTGAGCCAGGACAAGTACCGCCAGGGGGATCACGTCGTGACTTCGCCCACCGACGGCACCGAGATCGGCCGCATCGCGCTCGAGGGCGCGGATGCAGTCGAGTCGTGTATCGCACGCGCCCGGCAGGCCTTCGAGCAGTGGAGTCGGGTACCGGCACCTCGACGCGGCGAGCTGGTTCGCCTGTTCGGCGAGCAGCTGCGTCGCCACAAGGAGGACCTCGGTACCCTGGTGACCCTGGAGTGCGGCAAGATCCTCCAGGAAGGCCTCGGTGAGGTGCAGGAGATGATCGATATC
>SKVX01000035.1 GCA_007129225.1 Halomonas sp. | reverse complement strand
TTATGCAACGCGCCCAGCGCCACGTGAGTGATTCCATCACCACGGTTCGCTGGATGCTGTACCAGGTGATCATGATGGCCTTATACAGCAAATGGCGATGTTTGTGACACAGTAGTACTAGAACCGAGACAGGCCATCATGTCGACCGCTTCACACCTGATCGTGGGACCCGGAGCGCTGGGCCGGCTGCTCGCACTCCACCTCGCCGGCAGCCGGCCGGTGGTGCTCGCCGGCCGCAGGCCACTCCCCCTGGATCAGACCCTGATCACCCCGGAGGGCGGGCACCGAATACACCGCCTAACCATGGCCGATAGCCGTCGGCTACCGCCACTCGCACCCGCCTTTCTGCACCTGACCACCAAGGCCTACACCACCGAGGCCGCCTATGCCGGCGTGGTCGCCCAACTGCCACCGGCGACTCCGCTGGTGCTATGGCAGAACGGCTTTGAGGTTCAGCCCACGCTGAGCCTGCGTCACACCGGGCCGGTGCTCTGTGCCTCCACCACCGAAGGGGCCTGGCTCGCCGGCGATAGCGGGGTGGTACATGCGGGCCATGGTCTCACCTATATCGGCGATCTCGATAACCGTTACCCCGAGCTTTGCCGGGCCCTAGCCGCAACCCTCACCGAAACTGGCCTTCAGGCCAGCGCAGTGGCCGATATCCGCATTCGGCTTTGGCACAAGTTAGCGATCAATGCCGCCATCAACCCGCTGACGGCCCGATACCGCATTCGTAACGGCCAGCTGCGTGACCGCCCCTTCCAACCGATGGTGACTCAGGTCATCGAAGAGGTCGCCGCCATCATGGCAGCCGAGGAGATCCCCGCCCCGGAGGCGGGCTGGCATGGGCTGGTATGGCAGGTGGTGGCGGGCACCGCCAATAACCGCGCCTCCATGCTGCAGGACGTCCTGGCCGGCCGCCCTACCGAGCGAGCGGCCATCCTCGGGCCGCTATTGTCAGCTGCCAGGCGCCATGGCATAGCGTCCCCCTGCCTTGTGGCGCTCGACGCCGGCCTCGCCGGGCCCTGATCATCGTTGAGCGCCCGTTTGGCGGAATGCAACAACCCCTGCTAGCCTGTAAGGGCTAACTCTATTTCTATTGGAGCAGGGGCCCAGCAAAGCGCAAGCGTTGAAGTGAGTAAGGGTCGAGGCCGCCTGCCCAAGGTCAGGGATCATGAAACCGGGTTTACCAATAGCCGCCGTGCTGGTAGCCAAGCTGTTTTTTCTCGCGTCACCGCTCGTGGCGGCTGACGGAGCACCCTCCTATGCCGGTAAATCCAGCGAACTCATGTATCTCGACAACGGCGTGGTACTTGAGGGCCGTGGCCTGGAGACACCGGATGGCTACACCTCCGGCTTCCGCGTTACCGCCGGCTTCTCACCGCTGAACATGCCGCGGCTCGACTTGGGCGCCGAGCTCAGCTACCGCGAGAGTGATGAAGTGCCGACCCAGTTCGGCGACCAGCCCATGATCCTCAACACGACCAGCCTGGGCGGCAGCCTGGTGGCCGGTGTACGCCTCGGACAGCTGGGGCTCTATGCCAAGTCCGGTTTCACCGAATGGGAGGGTGACCCGGTAACACGCAGCGACGAAATGCTGCTCGCCACCGCCGGCACTACCCGGGTACAGGGCTTCGGTGCCCGCCTGCAGCACAACCGCCTGATCAGCCGGCTGGAGTTCGAAGAGTTCGATGCCCCCAGCATGGCCCATATGAATCTGATCACTGCCTCGATCCATTACCCCTTCTAGCATTTCCGTTTAACTTTATCCTTCAGCTTGTCCCTTTAGCTTTTCCTGATTACAGCGCCTGGCGGAGGTCGCCGCGTCGGCGGTGAATGTTGGCGTCGGCAATACCGCCAGGAGGCTTGCGCCTCCAGTCGTAAGCTGAAGCTACTCCAACAGCGGCGTAGCAACGTTGGTGGAGATAATCGCAAATTGTGGCTCAAGATTGGCCCGATGGCTGATCAAGGTGAGTATTCAGGTAACTTTTGACGTTCTCTTTTCGACATCGTCCGGCCTATTGGCCGGGCGATGTCGTTTCTGGCGTGGCCGACGAAAGATCAGCCGGTATTTCGCAGCCCCGCGGCGATCCCCGCCATGGTCACCATCAAGGCGCGGGTGAGTTCGCCGCTGATAGCGCCATCGGCATCCCGGTTTCGCTGCAGCAGCTCTGCCTGCAGGCCATGTAGGGGGTCGATATAGGGGTTGCGCACAGCAATGGCCTGGCGAATCAGCGGCGTCTGCTCCAGCAACTCTTCCTGGTCGAGGATCGTCAGTAACACTTCGTTCAGCCGGGTGAAGCGTTCCCGCAGGTCCTCTCCCAGTGCCTTCAGCGCCGGCTCATCCACCAGGCGCCTCTCGTAGTAGCTGGCGATGGCCACATCGGCCTTGGCCAGCAGCATCTCGAGCATGTCCAGGTAGGTGCCGAAGAAGGGCCACTGCTCCCGCATCTCGCGCAGCGTCTCCAGGCCGCCCTCCTCCTCGAGGCGGGTACAGAACGCCTCGCCGCTGCCCAGCCATGCCGGGAGCATCAGTCGGATCTGGGTCCAGGCAAATATCCAGGGGATGGCACGCAGGGTTTCCACGCCACCATCCTGGCGCCGCTTGGTGGGGCGGGAGCCCAGCGGGAGCCGGCCCAGGGCGCCTTCCGGCGTCACCGCCCGGAAGTAGGGAACGAAATCGGGGTTCTCACGCACTACGCTGACATAGCCCCGGTGAGCGATAGCGGCCAGGCGGTCCATCTCCTCGCGCCAGTGAGGCTCTGGCGACGGCGGCGGCAACAGGGTCGCTTCGAGCACCGCACAGGCATAGATCTCCATGGAGCGCAGGGCAATGTCGGGCTGGCCGAACTTGAAGCGAATCATCTCCCCCTGCTCGGTGACGCGAAGACTGCCGTTCACCGAGCCCGGCGGCTGGGAAAGAATGGCGGCATGCGCCGGACCGCCGCCACGACCAACGGCACCGCCGCGGCCATGGAACAGCGTGAGGGAGACCCCGTGGGTGCGACACACTTCGACCAGCCGCTCCTGGGCGCGATACTGGGCCCAGGCCGCCGCCAGTTGACCGGCATCCTTGGCCGAGTCCGAGTAACCGATCATGACCTCCTGTGTCGTGCCGGCAAGCGCCCGATAGCCCGGCAGCGCCAGCAGGCGGTTGACGACATCCCCGGCACGGTTGAGGTCATCCAGCGTCTCGAACAGCGGTGCGATGGGCAGGGACACTTCGCCCCCCACCTCCTTCATCAACAGCGCCACGGTCAACACATCCGAGGGCTGCGCCGCCATGGATATGATGTAGGTGCCCAATGCCTCGGACTGCTCGTTGGCGATGACCCGAAAGGTATCGAGCACTTCCCGCGTCTCCGTCGAACACTCCCAGCGTCGCGGAATCAGGGGGCGGCGCGACTCCAGCTCCGCCAGCAGGAAAGCCTGACGCTGCTCTTCGCTCCAGTCGCGGTAGTGGCCCAGCTCCAGGGTTCCGGTGAGCTCCTCCATCACCAGGGCGTGGCGGCTCGCCTCCTGGCGAATATCCAGTTTGGTCAGGGTAACGCCGAAGATGGCGACGCGGCGCAGCGTATCCAGCAGCGCGCCGTTGGCAATGGTATCCAGGCCGACGTCGCACAGCGAGCGATAGCAGGTGAGCAGCGGTGCATATAGCTGATCGCTGCTCTCGATGATGGGGCCTCCCTCGAAGCTACGGCCATCGAGCTCCGCCTTGGCCCAGTCCCGGGTCGCCTCCACCCGCTGCAGAAGGCGCTTGATCAGTTCGCGATAAGGCTCCGCCACGCCGCCCACTTCGGCACGCAGCGCGCTGTTGGATTTCCACATGGAGAGCTCGGCCTTGAGCTGCTCCAGGTCACGCAGGTAGAGGTCCGCCGCCATCCAGCGGCCCAGCAGCAACACCTCGCGGGTGACCCGCGAGGTGACGTTGGGGTTGCCGTCGCGATCCCCGCCCATCCAGGAGGCGAAGACGATGGGCGCCGCATCCAGCGGCAGGCGCTCGCCGGCGGTCTCCAGCAGCAGCGTGTCCAGGTCGCGGTGGAAGGCGGGCACCGCCTGCCACAGCGAGTTCTCGATGACGGCAAACCCCCACTTGGCCTCGTCCACCGGAGTCGGCCGCTCATGGCGGATCTCGTCGGTGTGCCATGCCTGGCTGATCAGTTCCTCGAGTCGCCCCCGGGCGCGGCTGGCCCGCTCCGGGTAGTCGCTGGAGGATTCGATAATCGACAGGCACTCGTCAATGGCGTCGTATTTCTGGATCAGAGTGCGCCGTATGACTTCGGTGGGGTGCGCGGTGAGCACCAGCTCGACGCGCATGGTGGCGAGGCTCTCGACCAGCTTGCGTGGGGCATGCCCGGCCTGTTTCGCCCGCGCCAGCAGCTCCCCGAGCATCGGCTGGCTGCCCGGCCGGTAGTCCTCCACCCGACGGTAGCGAGCGCGATAGTGCTGCTCGGCGATATTGGCCAGGTTGAGGAACTGGTTGAAGGCCCGGGTCACCGGCAGGAGGTCACGGTCGGGCAGCTTGCGCAGGTACTCGATGAGCTCGCGACTGCTCTGGACATCGCCCTGACGCCCACTCTTGGCATAGCCGCGAATGGTCTCGATCCGGTCGACGAAACCCTCGCCAAGATCGTCGGCGATGGTCCGGCCCAGGCTGTCGCCCAGTATGCGTACGTTGTCACGCAGGGATTCGTGCAGATCGTCGCTCATGGCCGGCGGTCTCCTGAAGGCGGTTCGGAAATGGGGGTGTCGTGCAGTTTGGCCTGCTGCCAGTAGTGCTCCATGGTGTCCAAGTCGACATCCCGCATGGTCACGCCCCGCGCGCTCAGCGCCGCTTCCACGTAGCGGAAGCGGCGCTCGAACTTGGCGTTGGTCTCACGCAGGCAGCGCTCGGGGTCGGCCTTGAGGGTGCGCGCCAGATTGGTCACGGCGAACAGCAGGTCGCCCACCTCCTCGGCCGCATGGGCGGTGTCGTTCTCGGCCAGCGCCTCCTCGACTTCCTCGAGCTCCTCGCGGATCTTGGCGATCACACCACAGGCATCGGGCCAGTCGAAACCCACCCGCGCGGCGCGCTTGGAGAGCTTGGCCGCCCGTGACAGCGCCGGGAGGGTCCGCGGCACGTCATCCAATACCGAAGCCGCTGAGCCGTCGGAGGTACGTTGGGCTCGCTCCTCGGCCTTGAGGCTTTCCCAGCGGCTTTTGACCAAATGCGTCTCGACCTGCTCGGCGCTGACGCCGGGCGGGCGACGCGAGCCCAGGGTGCCCTCGGGAAAGACGTGGGGGTGTCGGCGCAGCATCTTGTCGGTGAGCGTGTGCACCACGTCATGGAAGTCGAAGCGCCCCTGCTCCTCGCCGAAGCGGCTGTAGTAGATCACCTGGAACAGCAGGTCGCCGAGCTCGCCGGGAAGCTCGTCGAAGGCGCGTCGCTCGATGGCGTCGGCGACCTCGTAGGCCTCTTCCAGGGTGTGGGGCACGATGGAGTCCCAGTCCTGCTTGATGTCCCAGGGACAGCCTTCGACCGGATCACGCAGCACGGCCATCAGCCTGAGCAGGTCATCGATGCCGTAGCGGATCGCGCTCATGGCTTCTTCCCCTTGTTTTTTGTCCCCTGGCGCTTCGTTCCCTTGGCACCGCTTCGCAGGCGCTGCACCTCGATGACGTTGGAGAGCTGCTGGATACGGGAAAAGAGCCGACCCAGGGTCTCGAGCCCATCGACTTCCACGGTGATTCGCATCCGGGCGATGCCGTCACGAGTGTCGGTGAGCGTATTGACCGAGAGGACGTTGACCTTGTCATGGCTGAGGATGCCGGTCACGTCGCGCAGCAGACCGGAACGATCCCAGGCCTGGATCTCGATATCCACCGGATACTGGGTGCGCGCCCGCTCGCCCCACTCCACCTCGATGACGCGCTGAGGCTCGTCGACGCGCAGCTGCAGGATATTGGGGCAGTCCTGCCGGTGAACGGTGACGCCGCGACCCTGGGTGATGAAGCCGACGATGGGCTCGCCGGGCACCGGATGGCAGCAGTTGGCCATGCTGGTCTTGAGGTTGCCCACCCCCAGCACCGTGATATCACTGCTGCCGCCCTTGCTGGCATCGCGGCGCGGCTTGGCCAGCAGGCGGTCCAGCTGCTCCTGGTCGTCGGTCTCGCCAAACAGCTGCTGGGCCTGGTGCAGCACCTGGCCGACACGCAGGTCGCCGGCCCCCAGCGCCGCGTACATGTCGTCTGGGTTGGTGTAGTTGACCTTCCGTGCCAGGGTGTCGAGATCCATGCCCTCGACGTCCAGACGCTTCATTTCACGCTCGAACAGCGCCTTGCCCTCTTCGAGGTTCTGGTCGCGGGCCTGATGCTTGAACCAGGCCTGGATCTTGGCCCGCGCCCGGGAGGTTCGCACATACCCCAGGCTGGGATTGAGCCAGTCGCGACTCGGCCCGCCCTTGCTGGCCGTGAGGATTTCCACCTGCTGGCCGGTCTTGAGCTTGTAGGTGAGCGGCACGATACGCCCGTCGACCTTGGCCCCACGGCAGCGGTGGCCCACTTCGGTATGCACCCGGTAGGCGAAGTCAATGGGGGTGGCAATCCGCGGCAGGTCGATGACGTGGCCATCGGGCGTGAAGACGTAGATGCGATCCGGGGCCACGTCGCTGGAGAGGCCTTCGCGCAGGTCGCTGAAGTCACCCACCTCCTCTTGCCATTCGAGTACCTGGCGCAGCCAGGCGATCTTCTCCTCGTAACTGGAGCTCTTGCCGCCGGTATCGTGCCCCTTGTAGCGCCAGTGGGCGCAGACCCCCAGCTCGGCTTCGTCATGCATGGCGAAGGTGCGGATCTGGATCTCGAGAACCTTGCTCTCGGGGCCGAACACCGCAGTATGCAGCGACTGGTAGCCGTTCTTCTTGGGGTTGGCGATATAGTCGTCGAACTCGTTGGGCACATGCCGCCAGCGGGAGTGCACCAGGCCCAGCACGGTGTAGCAGTCGGCCACCTCCGGCACCAGGATACGCACTGCACGCACATCGTTGACCTGGGAGAAGTCAATGCGCTTGCGCTTCATCTTCCGCCAGATCGAATAGATATGCTTGGCTCGACCGCTCACTTCGCAGGGAGAAATGCCCTGGGCCTCCAGCAGCCCCTGCAGCGTCTCGACCACCTCATGGATATAGCGGTCGCGATCCATGCGCTTTTCGGCCAGCTGCTGTGCGATGGTCT
>SKVX01000007.1 GCA_007129225.1 Halomonas sp. | reverse complement strand
TGATCGTGGGGCAGATCGCCGAACCCAAGGCGCTCGACCCGGCGCAGGTCACTGCGGTCAACGATTTCCGCATCATGATGAACCTCTATGACGGCCTGGTGCGCTACGCCGATGGCACGCTGGAGGTCGAGCCCTCCCTGGCCAGCGAATGGACGATCAGCGACGATGGCACCGTCTACACCTTCACCCTGCGCGACGACGTCACCTTCCATGACGGCAGCGCTTTCAACGCCGACGCCGTGGTGTTCAACTTCGAGCGCATGCTCGACGAGGAGCATCCCTATCACGATACCGGCCCCTTCCCGCTGGCGTTCTTCTTCGACGCCATCGAATCGGTCGAGGCCACCAGCGAACACGAAGTCACCTTCCAACTGGAGGAGCCCTATGCACCGTTCCTCTCCAACCTGGCCTACCCCACTGGCCTCATCGTCTCGCCTGCGGCGATAGAGGAGCACGGCGAAGATGTGGCGCGTAACCCGTCGGGAACCGGACCCTTCCAGTTCGAGGAGTGGCAGAGCAACAGCCGGGTGGTGGTGACTCGCAACGAGGCGTACTGGGACGGCGCGCCCTCGCTCGAAGCCGTCGTCTTTCGCCCCATCACCGATGCCAACACCCGAGTCGCCGAAATGCTCTCCGGCGGCATCGATCTGATGGTGGAAGTGCCGCCCGACAACGTCGCCGCCATGGCGGCGGATGCCGCCTTCGAGGTCTATGAGCAGGCCGGCCCCCACCTCTGGTTCCTGATCCTCAACACCCGCGAGGGACCTTTCCAGGACCAAGCCATGCGCCAGGCGATCAACTACGCCATCGACAAGCAGTCGCTCGTCGAGGATGTCCTGCAGGGCACTGCCGCGGTCGCCGCGGGCCCCATCCCGCCGGCCTTCGAGTGGGCCTACAACGAGGAACTCGACCCGTACCCCTATGACCCGGACAAGGCGCGTGAACTGATCGCAGAAGCCGGCCACGAAGGCGCCGCACTGACTTTCTACGTCACCGAAGGCGGTTCGGGCATGCTCGATCCCGTCCCCATGGGTACCGCCATTCAAGCCGACCTGGCCGAGGTGGGGCTCGAGGTCAAGATCGAGACCTACGAGTGGAATACCTTCCTGGACCGCGTCAACCCGGGCCTGGAAGGAAAGGCCGACATGGCACAGATGGCCTGGATGACCAACGACCCCGACACCCTCCCCTTCCTGGCCTTGCGTAGCGACGCCATGCCGGAAAGCGGCGGCTTCAACTCCGGCTATTACAGCAACCCCGAGGTCGATGACCTGCTCGAACAGGCCCGCCGCAGTGTGGATCAGGAGGAGCGCGCCGCCCTCTATCGCGAGATGCAGGCCATTGTTCATGAAGACGCGCCATGGGCCTTCATCGCCAACTGGAAGCAGAACGCAGTGGCTGGCGCCAACGTCGAGAACTTCCGCCTGCAGCCATCCTTCTTCCTGCTGCTGCACGACGTCGAAAAACAGTGACCCGACCGCTGGCGGCATGGCTCTGGCCGTGCCGTCGGCATACCCGATTCGGACACCGCCATCATGATCCGCTACGCACTTCACCGTCTGCTGCTGACCCTGCCGGTGCTGCTCGGACTCTCCGTCATCGTCTTCTCGATCATGTCGCTGATCCCAGGCGATCCGGCCCAGGCCATCCTGGGGTCCTACGCGACACCCGAGAACCTCGAGCGGCTGCGCGCCGACCTCGGCCTGGACCTGCCACTGCCGCAGCAGTACCTGGTGTGGCTGGGCAATATCCTGCAGGGGGACCTGGGCCGCTCCTACGCGCTCAACCGGCCGGTGCTCGATGAGGTACTCGAGCGCTTCAGTGCCACCCTGATCCTCGCCGGCACGTCGCTGGTACTCTGCACGATCGTCGGTGTCGCTGCCGGTATCGTTTCGGCCGTTCGCCAGTATGGCTGGGGCGACAGGATCATCACCCTGCTGGTTCTGGTGGGCATTTCGGTGCCGGCCTTCTGGCTCGGCATGCTGATGATCATGTTCTTTTCGGTGGGCCTGCGCTGGTTTCCCGCCAGCGGCATGACGGCGGCCTACGGCGGCGGCGGAGTGCTGGATATCCTGCATCACCTGGTGCTGCCGGCCATCGCCCTGGCCGTGGTAGCCGCCGGGGTCATCGCCAGGCTGACCCGCTCCAACATGCTGGAGGTCCTGCGCCAGGACTATATCCGCACGGCCCGCGCCAAGGGGCTGGGCGAGAATCGCGTGGTGCTGCGCCACGCCTTCAAGGTGGCACTGGTCAACCTGATCCCGGTCATCGGCGTGCAGGCCGGCTTCGTCATCGGCGGTGCGGTCTACATCGAGACGGTATTCCAGTGGCCCGGCATCGGCCGCATGCTGGTCAATGCCATCTCCACCCGTGACCTGCTGCTGGTTCAGGGCGGCGTGCTGGTGGTCGCCGCAGCCTATGTGCTGTTCAACCTGCTGGCCGACCTGCTTCAGCACTGGCTCGACCCGAGGATCCAGGCATGACGGACTTCATCCGGCTGATCGCCCGCAATCGCCTGGCCGCTTTCGGCGGCATGCTGCTCATCCTGCTCGTGCTGCTCTGCCTGATCACCCCCTGGCTGCCGCTGGTCGATCCGAACGCAACCAGCCCGGCCAATCGCCTGCAGCCGCCTTTCACGGAAGGCCACCTGCTGGGCACCGACGCCCTGGGACGCGACATCCTCTCGCGGCTGCTGTGGGGCACGCGCATCAGCCTGGCGGTGGGCATCGCCGCGTCGCTGGTGGCGGCCTTCTTCGGCTCGCTGATCGGCATCGTCGCCGGCTATTTCGGCGGCCGCACCGACAATACCCTGATGCGCGGCATCGACATGCTGATGGCCTTCCCCTATATCCTGCTCGCCCTGGCCATCGTCGCGGTACTCGGCCCGGGATTGATGAACGCGCTCTACGCCATCGCCATCGTCAATATCCCCTTCTTCGCCCGGAATATCCGCGGCGTCACCGTCAGCATCGCCCATCGCGAGTTCATCGATGCCGCTCGCCTCTCCGGCAAGGGACACCTGAGAATCCTGGCCAGCGAGATTCTGCCCAATGTGCTGCCGGTGATCGTCATCACCATGTCGACGACGGTTGGCTGGATGATCCTCGAGACGGCCGGCCTCAGCTTCCTGGGCCTGGGCGCCCAACCGCCCCAGGCCGACCTGGGCTCGATGCTCGGCGAGGGTCGCAGGATGATGCTCAACGCCCCCCATGTGGCCATCCTGCCCGGCCTGGTGATCTTCCTGCTGGTGATAAGCATCAACCTGCTGGGCGACGGCATTCGTGACGCCCTGGACCCGCGTCTCAAGTCGGGGGCCCTGTCCCGCCCGGCCCCCTTCACGCGCATTCGCCGCCGCCAGGTGCCGCCCAAAAACGGCTCCGACACTCAAGCCCTGCTGGACGTCGAGGACCTGCACACCCACTTCGAGGTGGGCCGACGCACGTATCGCGCCGTCAACGGCGTAAGCTTTGCCATCAGGCCCAACGAATGCCTGGGCCTGGTCGGTGAGTCGGGCTCCGGCAAGTCGGTCACCGCGCTCTCACTGCTGGGTCTCGTCGCATCGCCACCGGGTGTGATCACCGGCGGGCGCATCGCCCTGGAAGGGCGGGACCTGCTCGACTTACCGCATCGTGCAATTCGGCGGATCCGGGGGCGAGACGTGGCCTATGTCTTCCAGGACCCCCTCTCCACCCTGCACCCCCTGTTCCGGGTCGGCGATCAGCTAGTCGAGGCAATCCAACAGCACCGGCCGATGTCGCGGCAGGCGGCTAGAGAGCGGGCTGTCTCGCTGTTGAATCAGGTACGCATCCCCAACGCCGAGCGGCGCGCCGACCAGTACCCGCACGAACTCTCCGGCGGCATGCGCCAGCGCGTCGGTATCGCCATGGCCCTGGCCAATGACCCGCAGCTGATCATCGCCGACGAACCCACCACGGCGCTGGACGTCACCGTTCAGGCGCA
Organism: Halomonas sp.; assembly: GCA_007129225.1. GTDB lineage: Bacteria > Pseudomonadota > Gammaproteobacteria > Pseudomonadales > Halomonadaceae > Halomonas. The sequence goes on along the minus strand of SKVX01000007.1, from coordinate 3,297 downwards.
GATCCTGGCACTGATTCAGAACCTACGCGAGTCCAAGGGCACGGCGGTGCTGTTCATCACCCACGACTTCGGTGTGGTCTCCCAGGTCTGCGACCGTGTCGCCGTCATGTACGCCGGTCGCATCGTCGAGATCGGCCCGACCGCCGATATCCTCGACAACCCCCGCCACCCCTATACCCGACGACTGATTGACTGCGTGCCCCGCCTGGGGGAGCCGGACAATGAACCGGCGGCGATTCCCGGACTGCCCCCCGCGGCCGACGCCTTGCCGGAGGGCTGTGCCTTTGCCGATCGCTGTGACCTGGCAGTGGAAGCCTGCCGCCACGGCGAGATCGGGCTGAACGCCACCGATAGCGAGCGCCAGGTGCGATGCATCAAGCCGCTGGGCCTCGAAACACCTCAAGGAGTCCTAACATGAGCGAGCCGCTCCTCGAGATCCGCGGCCTTACCCGGACCTTCGGCGGGGGCCGCCGCTGGTTCGGCCCCGACATCCCCGGGGTGCACGCCGTCCAGGGCGTCGACCTGGACGTGGCCCAGGGCGAGACCCTGGGCATTGTCGGCGAGTCCGGCTGCGGCAAATCGAGCCTGGCTCGGCTGTTGGTCGGGCTCGACACCCCGACCGCCGGCGACATCCGCTTCGCCGGGGAGGATCTCCAGGCGCTGCGTGACAAGGACCGGCACGCTCTCTCCCGTCGCCTGCAGTACGTGTTCCAGGACCCGCTGAGTTCCCTCAACCCGCGCAAGCGGATCCGCGACATCCTGGCAGCCCCGCTGCGCCACCTGCGCGGCCTGGAGGGAAAGGCCCTGGAAAATCGCCTCGGCGAACTGATGGAGGTGGTCAATCTGCGGCCCGAGTTCATCTCGCGTTACCCCCATGAGTTTTCCGGCGGCCAGGCACAGCGCATCGGCATCGCCAGGGCACTGGCCGCCGAGCCAAGGCTGCTGGTGCTCGACGAGCCGGTCTCGGCGCTGGACGTTTCCATTCAGGCCCAGGTGCTCAAGCTGCTGCGCCGACTCAAGAGCGAGTTCGACCTCACCTACCTGTTCATCAGTCACGATCTCTCGGTGGTGGAGACCATCAGCGACCGCATCGCGGTGATGTACTTCGGCCGCATCATCGAGCAGGCACCGTCCCGCCGCCTGTTCCACTCGCCGGCCCACCCCTATACGCGGCTGCTGCTGGAGAGCGCCCCGATCCCGGGAGGGCCGGCGATCCGTGCCGAATCCGGCGAAGCCGAGCTGCCCGACCCGTTGGCCCCGCCGCCGGGCTGTGCCTTTGCGCCCCGCTGCCCGCGGGCCGCACCGGATTGCCGCCAAGCCGTTCCACGGCTGGACACGCTGGGACAAAGCGGTGACCATCGAGTCGCTTGTCGCTACCCCGCCGTGGGGCCATGGCGACGCCTGGACACCCGAGACGTCAACGAGACCGCCAGCGAATGACTTCATCACCCCCACGCCGCAAGCGCCCCGAAGCGATCGGCGAGGCCATCAAGGAGTACGTGGCCTCCCAGCAGCTTCGCCCCGGTGATCGCCTGCCCAGCGAGGAACACCTGATCAAGGCCCTGGATGCCGCCAAAGGCACGATCCGCGAGGCGATGCGCGGCCTGGAGTTCCAGGGCCTGGTCCAGACGCGCACCGGCCCCGGCGGCGGTGCCTTCCTGTCGGAGGTCAGCGATGACCGCGCCATGGAGCTGCTCGGCAACTACTTCTTTTTCCGACCGCCGACCATCCATGACATCTACGAAGTCAGGAAACAGCTCGAGCCCGCCCTGGTGGCGAGCCTGGCCTGCCGGCTGAAGGCAGACGACATATCAGAGCTCGAGCAGGTGATGGCCTTCTATGACCATCCGCCGACGTCCCTGGCGGAGGAGAGGGAGCAGCGCATCAAGGAGCTGGAGTTTCATCTACTGCTGGTGGACCACTGCCCGAACCCCCTGCTCGCCCTGATGTGTCGCTTCCCGATACGCCTGCTGATGAGCATGACCGTCTGCCAGCGTATCTACGCACGCCCCTATCCCGAACTGCGTCGCCGCGGCCACGACTACCAACGGCGGCTGGTCGAGGCGCTGCGTCACCAGCGAACCGACGAGGCGAGTGCCATCATGGCCGAGCACATGCGCGCCGCCCAGACATTGATGGAAGAGAGGGAAGCCATGCTCGAGCGGACCTTTTTCAGGGCCGAGACCGCCGACGGCCAGAGCCCGAGTCGTGACTACCTGGCGCTCAACGAGCACCTGGCAAGCCGCGATCACTCCTGATCATCGAGCCAGGCCACCACCAGCCGCGTCAGCGCCACCAGGGAGTCGCAGTGCACCCGCTCCCAACCGTGCGAGGCATCGGCGCCGAAGCATGCCAGGGCGTTGCGCAAGTCCATGCCTGCCTGGCTGGCTGAATCGCCGTCGCAATAGTAGAAGGGAAAACAGTCGCGGGTGAAGGGAATCGCCTGCTGCTGGCAGAGCCTCACCAGCCGACTGCTCGCCACCGGATGCAGGGGACCCTGGCTATTCATGAAGGCGATGGTCACCCCGTCGGCACACACCTGCTGGCCTTCGCCCTGGGCGGCGATATCGAGGTTGAGCACCTCTTCCACCCCGGCCAGCAGCGGCTCGCTCATCCCCACACCCAGCTCTTCGGCACAGGAGAATACCAGTCGTGTGCCGGAGACATCGGCACCGGCACGCAACGCCGCGAGCACACAGGCAATGGCCGCCTTGTTGTCCAGGTGTCGCGCGTTGATGAAGCCGGTCTCGGTGAGTTCCGGCTGGCTCTCCACGCTGACCAGGCTGCCAACCCCTATCCCCAGTGTCCTCAAGACTTCGGGGGAGGTGTCTACCATGTCGAGACGCAGGGCAATGTGGTCCCAGTCGCTGGGCTGCGCGTCCACCGCTTCGCTGAAGACGTGCCCCGAGGCCTTCTCCGGCAGCAGCGTGCCGCTTGCCGCAAAGCCGCCGTCGTGGTCATGGACCCGCACCCGGGCACCCCCTGCGAAGCGGGCGTTCCAGGTGCCGATGGGCCTTATCGCCAGGCGACCATCGTCACGCCGGCGAACCACCATGGCACCCAGGGTATCGAGGTGAGCGGTGATGGCGCGCCGCGGCGCATCTCCCTTGCGCTGCGCATGGAGGTCGCCGCGGGCAGTGGTGGCCACCTCCAAGCCGGCCGCCTCCAGCCTGGGGGCCAGCCAGTCCACCATCGGCTGAGCATGGAGGGAAGGGGAGGGAATCGCCAGCATCGCGATCAGGTCGGCGACGAGGTCATCGGTATCGATCGTTGGCATATGGATTCTCTGGCTGATGG
>SKVX01000312.1 GCA_007129225.1 Halomonas sp. | reverse complement strand
TGGCGATGGCCTGCTCCTGAAACCGGCTCAGGGTATCGGCCATGTCATCGGCACTCATGGCCAGTTCGTTCTCTTCGATGACATCGCGTATGGCGTCGGTGAAAGCATCCACGTCCAGGTCGGCATACTCCTGTGCGATGCTCTGGCCATAGGCAACCCCGAGGCTGTAGCTGAGGCGCTCATCCTCGGTCTCCGGTGCGGCCAGGGCAAGCGGTGCTGCGGCCATCAAGGTGACCAAGGAGGCGGAAGTCAGGAGTGTCTTCATGCAGAATCCTTTGGTGATAGAAGCATTGAGGCGTGAACTCATTGGCAGCTATTCGGACTCTAACAGGGCCGGTCCGGTTCCGCACTCGCCAACAAAGGGCGGAACCGCACCGGACGTGTGGCCCGGTCAGACCACCAGCGTCGGGCAGTGGGCCGATCCCGCCACGCGCTGGGCGACGCTGCCCAGCAACAGGCTCTTTTCTCCGTTGGTGCCCTGGGCGCCGATCACGATCAGGTCGCACTCACGCTTGCGGGCGAAGCGCACGATGGTGCGCGAAGGCCGCCCGCCCTTGACGAAGGCCCGCAGGCGCGCCGGGTCGGCGCCCAGCTCCACCGCTTCGCCCTTGGCATGTACGGCGATCTCGGTGGCGTACTCCTTGAGCGCGTCATCGGGAATATCGAGCTTATCGGGGCGCACCATGGAGAGCGAGGCTTCCAGCAGGCTGTGGTGCTTGAACACACAAAGAATATAGAGCTCGGCACCGGTCAGCATCTGTAATCCGACGGCTTTCTGCAACGCCTTCATCGCGCCCTTCGAGCCATCCACCGGTATCAGTATCCGATTGAACATCACCATCTCCTTAGCGGGGTCAGTCTCACCGATCAACGGAAGGCAAGGTCACGCAGGAACAGCGCGATCTGCGGGAACATGATGATCAGGGCTGCCGCGAGCACCAGCATGAAGACAAAGGGTGGCGTACCGCGGATCACCTCCCAGTAGGGTCGCTTGAAGATGGCGATGGCGGTGAAGATGTCGCAGCCGAAGGGTGGCGTCGCCGAGCCTATCGCCACCTGCAGGGTGATCAGCACGCCTACATGCACAGGATCCAGGCCCGAGGCGGCGATGGCCGGGGCGAAGATGGGTGTGAGCACCAGGATGACCACGATGGGGTCCACGAACATGCAGGCGACGAAGAAGGCGATGGAGATGGCGATCAGAACACCGACAGGACCGGCCTCGTTGATGCCGAAGGCGGCGAGCAGGGTCTGCGGAATCTGGGCGAAGGAGATGATCCACGAGAAGCCGTTGCCCACAGCCACCAGGATGAACACCACGGCGGTGATCAGGCCGGTGGACTTGGCGATGGTATAGATGTCCGGCATTTTCAGCGATCGGAAGATTACGAACTCCAGCAGTACCGCATAGAGCACGCAGGCGGCGGCCGCTTCGGTCGGGCTGAAGATGCCGCCATAGATACCGCCGATGATCAGCACCGGGAAACCCAGTGGCCAGAGGGCGTTACGCACGGCGACCGTGCGCTGCTTCCAGCTGGATTTCGGTTCGGTGGGCACCTTGTGGTAGATGGCGTAGAACACGCAGTAGATCGAGAACATCAGAAGGATCAGCAGTCCCGGTCCGATGCCGGCAATGAACAGCTCACCGATGGAGGTTCCTGAAATGACCCCGTAGATGATCATGCCGATACTCGGCGGGATCAAAAAAGCGATGTCACTGGAGTTGATGATCAGCGCCAGGGTGAAGGGGTCCTTGTAGCCCGCCTTGAGCATGCGCGGACGCAGCGGCGAACCGACGGCCACCACGGTGGCCTGGGTGGAACCGGAAACGGCGCCGAACAGGGTGCAGGAGGCGGCGGTGCTCACCGCCAGCCCGCCTTTGACGTGGCCGACGAAGCTCATGACCATGTCGATCAGCCGCCCGGCGGACTGGCCACGGGTCATGATATCGGCCGCCAGGATGAACATGGGCACGGCAATCAGTGCCGTGGGCCGTATGCCCCCCATCATCTGCTGGATGAGGGTCTCCATCTGGCCGGCGCCGCCGAACGTCATGTAAAAGCCGACGAACGCCGCCGTGACCAGGGGAATCATCATCGGGAAGCCCAGCAGCAGCAACACGATCATGAGGGAAACGATTATGGTTGTCATGGTGGTGTAATCCTCTCGCGCTCAGCGTCAGACTTCCGTTTCCGTGTCCTTGTAGCCATCGACCACATGGGTCGACAGATAGACGTCACGGGAGGTGAGGTTCTTGATGGCGGTGAGCAGGTACTGAACGCCGGTGATGGTGAATCCGACCGGTACCCAGAGGTAGATGATCCATACCGGGATGCTCAGGGAGGGGAGCACGCGTCCGCGGCCATAGAGCGTGCTGATATAGCCGATGGAGTAGTAGCAGAGCACGAACATCACCACCGACGTGAAGAGACAGATGAAGATCATCAGCCAGCGCCGGCCGCCGGTAGGGAGGGCGTCATAGAAGGCGGACATTCGGATGTGGCGACCGTGGCGGGCCGCATAGCCGAGGCCGGCGAAGGTGATCATCACGATCAGGATGCGATTCACTTCTTCGGCAAAGTGCAGGCTCTCGCCGAGCAAAAAACGGCTGAGCACGTTGGCCACCGTATTGACGGCCATCAGGATTACCCCCATGGCCAGGATCACCGATTCGGCCTTGCTGATCCAGGTATCGACGACACCCAGGGGGCCGGGCAGCGTCGAGCGATAGTTCTTCTCGGATTCTTCTTCTGTCATGCGACCGGACTCCAGAAGTGTTCCCTGCAAGGGAGTGAAATGCCTTCGCCATCCTCAAGGGTAAGCAGCGCGAGTCGGATTTGTCCTGCAGGACGTCAACGCTGATTGGCCGGGACGTGAGGATGTCCAAACAACAAGGGGGCAGCCGGCCGGCTACCCCCTTGTACGCTCACGATGAGTCGCCTGTGGGGCTTACTCTTCGGTCACGGCTTCCAGGTCGGCCTTGAATTGCTCGAGCAGCTCCTGTCCGCGGTCACCGGTCATTTCGATGAAGCGCTCCTCGACCTGGGGAGCCCGCTCGCGGAAGGCCTGGATCTGATCTTCGTCCAGGCGGGTCACGGTAACCTCGTCGGAGGCTTCCTGGATCTTCGCCAGGGATTCATCGGCGAGCCCGGAGATGTGGTCGATGATGTGCTCATAGGCCGCTTCGGTGGCGTCGCGCACCAGCTGCTGCTCCTCTTCGGAGAGACCGTTGTAGAAGTCCTGGTTGGCCATCATGGCGGTGGTGAACCAGCCATGACCGGTGAACACCAGGTGCGGAGACACCTCGTAGAGGCCACCGGACTCGATCCAGAAGATCGGGTTTTCCTGACCCTGAATGATGCCGGTCTGGAGGCCGCCGTACACTTCACCCCAGGGCAGCGGGGTCGGAGTGGCGCCGAAGGCACGGTAGGTCTCGGAGAGCAGCGGGTTGGTCATGGTACGGATGTTCTTGCCGCGCAGATCTTCCGGGCTGGTGAATGGCTCGTCCAGTGTGACGACCATCTCGCCTTCCGGATACATCTTGAGGAGCTCGAGGCCCTGCTCGGCATAGAGCTCCGGGAACATCTCGTTGATGGCCTTGCTGGTGTTGAAGAACTCGATGACCGACCCTTCGTCGGTGGGCAGCAGATAGGGAATGAAGAATATCTGCGCCTCGGGAATCAGCGAGCCGGTGAAGCCGGGGGACTGGTTGACGAATTGGAGAATGCCGGCCTGGGTCTGCTCCATGATGTCGTCGGATTCGCCCAGCTCGCCAAAGCGGTAGATCTGGACGGTGTTGTCGGAGTTTTCCTCGATATACTCCTTGAAGGCGACGGCGAACACGTCCTGAACATCACCCTCGAATTCCTCGTGCGCATAGCGCCATTCGGCGGAATGTGCGGCAGCCGACATGCCGAACAGCAGCGCGCCGATACTGGCAGTGGTCAACAGCTTGGTTGCCTTCATTATTGTGTTCTCCTCGCAGGTTGGGCCTGTGAAACGCGATTACATCACCAGGCTTTGTGCAGCCACACGGGCTGCATAGCTTTTTTCAGGCTAGCGTGGCACCTAGGGGGGGTCAAGCTGGCATTCAATGGTTTGAAGCGCTAAAAGTTGTGGTTTTTTCTGCAATTGCCAGCGTGAGGCAAGAGAAAATGCCAATTCCGAGCGAGAAGTCGAGTGCCGGACGAGACCTTTCCCGCGTTCGGCGAGTGCCTGAAGGCGAGCGAGGGTTTCCCGTTCGGCGGCAAGCTCGGTGCGTTGCACCTGATGTCGCACTTCGGCCACACCCGTGCTTTTTCCCGCTTCCTCTTTCAGGCGTCGGCGCAGGGCGCGCAGCACCGAAGTGACCTCCCGCTGCCACTGGCGGATCGCCCTGAGCTCCTCGGGTTCCGTTTCCAGTGCCAGGCCATGGTGGTGGAGCCAGCATTGCCACAGCAGTTCACAGACGTCCACGTCGGCTTCGTCTTGCAGTGTCAGGCAGGCGGCCTCGATCCCGGGGCGAGCGTAGAGTGCCAGGGCGAAATCCCATAGCGGATCCGCCGCCAACCGGCTCCGCAGAGCTGTGTCCATTCGGGTAGAATCGTCACTCATGATCAGGCTGTCGCCCTCGCCCATACCGTCTGCTGTCGGGAGTTGCCGCCCACGGGCGACAGCATCGTTTTCTGCTAAGGAAATGCTGAACAAATCGACGAGCGAGATGAAGCGCTAGGCGCACGGAGCACAGGAACCGGAGCATATGGGGTATATGTGAGGATTCTGAGCACCGCGCAACGCAGCGATTCGCTCGCACAGTCATTTATGCAGTGTTTCCGTAATTGGAGTCTGCATGATTGCACTTCGCCAGGTCACCCTGCAACGCGGCACCCAGACCCTGCTCGAGGGGGCAGAGCTGACCCTGCACGCCGGGCACAAGGCCGGCATCGTCGGGCCTAACGGTGCCGGCAAGTCGAGCCTGTTCAGCCTGTTGCTGGGAAGCCTCGCGCCGGACCGGGGCGAGGTCGAGATGAGCGGTGGGCAGCGCATCGCCCACATGGCCCAGGATGTGGCGGCGCTCACGCGCCCCATCGTCGACTATGTGCTCGATGGCGACCGGGAGCTGCGCCAGACAGAGGCGGCCCTTGTGCGGGCGCAGGAGCAGGGCGAGGCCCATCGTGAAGCCGAGCTGCACGGTGCCATCGAAGCGCTGGACGGCTACAGTGCCCCCGCCCGCGCCGCCCAGCTGCTGATCGGGCTGGGCTTCACCCAGGCGGACCTGGAGCGGCCCCTGTCGGACTTTTCCGGCGGCTGGCGGATGCGGGTCAACCTGGCGCGCACGCTCTTCATGCCGTCGGACCTGCTGCTCCTCGACGAGCCCACCAACCACCTGGACCTGGACGCACTGCTGTGGCTCGAGCAGTGGTTGACGCGCTACCCCGGGACGCTGCTGCTGATTTCCCACGACCGCGATTTCCTCGATGCCGTCTGCGACCACATCGTGCACTTCGATCGTTGCTCACTGGTGCTCTACCGCGGCAACTACTCCACCTTCGAGCGTACCCGGGCCGAGAAGCTGGCACTGCAGCAGGCCGAAGCCGCCAAGCAGCAGGCCCGCCGCGCGGAGATCGAGCAGTTCGTGGCGCGCTTCCGGGCCAAGGCCACCAAGGCACGCCAGGCCCAGAGCCGCTTGAAGATGCTCGAGCGCATGGGTGATATCGCCGTCGCCCATGCCGACTCGCCCTTCCACTTCACCATTCCCTCCTCCGACAAGACCTCGCATCCGCTGCTGGTGCTCGACGAGGCCCGTCTCGGCTATCGGGACGAAGCGGGTCGGGAAATCGTGCAGCTCGACGGGGTGAAGGTGAGCCTGCTGCCGGGGCAGCGGATCGGGCTGTTGGGGCCCAACGGGGCCGGCAAGTCGACGCTGATCAAGTCGCTGACCGGGGACCTGCCGCTGCTGGCCGGCAAGCGCGTTGCCGGAGAGCATCTGGCCATCGGCTACTTCGCCCAGCACCAGCTCGAGAGCCTGGATCTGGCCTCCACGCCATTCCAGCACGTGCTGCGGCTCTCGCCCACGGCAAGCGACCAGGCGATCCGTAACTTCCTCGGCGGCTTCGGCTTCCACGGTGATACCGTCTTCGCCGAGGTGGGGAGTTTCTCAGGTGGCGAGAAGGCGCGTCTGGCCCTTTCGCTGGTGGCCTGGCAGAAGCCCAACCTGCTGCTGCTCGACGAGCCGACCAACCACCTGGACCTGGAGATGCGCGAGGCGTTGACCGAAGCTTTGGCTTCCTTCGAGGGCACGGTGATCATCGTCTCTCACGACCGTCACCTGCTGCGGGCCACCGTGGACGAGTTCTGGTGCGTGGCGGACCACCGGGTCGAGCCCTTCGATGGCGACCTGGAGGACTACCGCGCCTGGCTCAAGGCGCGGCTGGAGGGCGTGCGGCGTGACGCGCGGGCCGACAAGGCCGAGCGACAGGCGGAGAGCGCCGCACCGAAGGAGGACCGCAAGGCGGCCCGGCGAGCCGCCGCCGAACTGCGCGAGAAGCTGCGACCGTTGAAGAAGGCGCGCGACCGCGCCGAGCAGGCCATGGAGAAGGTCCAGGGCGAGCTCGCCACGGTGGAGGAAGCGCTGGGCGATGCCGAGCTCTACACCGACCCGGCGCGCAAGGCCGAGCTCACCGAGCGGCTGGCACGCCAGGGCGAGCTGAAGTCGCGTCTCGATGCCCTCGAAGCGGAATGGCTGGCCGCCGAGGAGGAGCTGGAAGCGATGGAGGCGGAGCTGCAAGAAAGCGGGGCCTGACTGACCGGCTATGTCACCGACCGTCAGCAGAGCGAGCCGTGTCTGTGTGGCCCGCGGCTGATCCGGCGTCAGACCTACGAGGAGGCGCTGTGAACCCATCCCTGGGCGCTACATTTGCCCTGCTTCGCTCTCGCATCCTGCTCCGCTTGCAGGGCCGGGGCTGGCCATCCATGGCCAGCCCGTTCGGAGCAATGCTCCTCACCCATGGCAAATGACCTCCTCTTCGGCCTGCCCCCGGCGCCGCTCGTTTCGGCGGCGCTGCTTCAGCTCTCCAGCAAAAACGTCACCGGCCCGTCATTGACCAGCTCCACCTGCATGTTGGCGGCGAACTCGCCGCAGGCGACCTTCGGCCAGGCCGCTTGGGCACGCTCGAGCAGGTAGTGGAACAGCCGCTCGCCCTCGGCCGGCGGCGCGGCGCTGGAGAAGCTCGGGCGCAGCCCCTTGCGGGTATCGGCGGCCAGAGTGAACTGGGAGACCAGCAGCAGCCCGC
>SKVX01000404.1 GCA_007129225.1 Halomonas sp. | reverse complement strand
GGTCGGCATTGCCGGGAATGTCCCCCACCAGCGGGTCCAACTGAGCCATTACCAGCGTCAAGTCTTGCATGGGCGTAGAAATCTCTTGAGAATCCAATGTATTCATATTGTCCCGCAAGGGGGTCCGGCTGGCAAAGCCGCTAGCCCCAGAGGGAGTTTACGAACCCACGAGCGACAGCCTGGCAAGGCGAAACCAGACGAAAAATAAGAACTTCCGTGCATCTTAACAAGCACGTTTCGCTTGGTTTCACTTTCCCATGGCTGACGTATTAGCTTAGTAGACACCCTCTCACCAGGGAGCCAGAAAAGGATGAATCTATTGCTCATTCGTCTGATCATCTTCGCCGTGCTGTTCTTCGCCGGCCTCAAACTCTACCGCATGTACCGCGAGTGGAAACTCGACCAGGAGGAACTGCTGGAAGATGACAAGCGCCAGGAGGGTGGCCAGATGGTTCGCTGCCGCTGGTGCCAGGTCCACGTACCGGAAACGGAGGCCCTGCGCGACCGGGGCGAGTGGTTCTGTTCCAGCGCCCACCGCGACCGCTACCTGCAGGAGCAGAAGCCCGAGGAGTAAGCACCATCCCCGCCGTTCGCATACGGCCCGTGCAGCAGGATGCCTACACTCTCTGTCAGAAATCACTTACAGAAACCTCGCCAGGCCCGACTAGAGTGATAAAACCCATGTGACAAGGGATTTCACTCCGGGAGAGCACCATGTGCACGGACGCCCCTATCGGCGCCGCCTTGCTCGGCGGCCCCTCTCCTCTGGCCGACCAACACGGCCTGACTCTGGTCGAGCTGCTGGTCGCCATTGCGGTCATGGTCCTGCTGATCGGCTGGGCCATTCCCGCCTTCCAGACACTGAGCGCTCGGCAGGAGGTATCGGCCGAAGTGATGCGGCTCAAGACCGCACTGGCCCTGGCTCGCAACACGGCCATCGCCCGCCGCGCCACCGTTACCGTCTGCCCCAGCCACGACCAGTTGAGCTGCAACAACGACGACTGGACGGCACCGCTGATGGTAATCCGGGGCCGGGCCGATGGGGGCAATATCGGCAGCGACGAGGTACTCCGGATTCTCGACGACAGCCGAGTCGTCTCGCTCAGCTATCGCAAGGATGGGCGGCCGGTGCGCTACGGCCCCCTGGGACGGCCCGCCGGGCACAACGGCACCTTCACGATCTGCGGCCGGCACGACACCGGTGCCACGGTGGTCGTCAGCAACTTCGGCCGCGTGCGGGTGGAGACCGGAGCGACCTGCTGAAAAGGCTCGACAAGGCTCCTAACCCTTGGGGCCCATCAACAGCCAAACAATCAATCCCACCAGCGGGAACAGCAACAGCACAATGATCCATAGCAGCTTGGCCACCGGGCCGGCCGGGCTCTTCGCCACCTTGACGATGGCCCAGACCACGATAATCAACCAGATCAGGCCTAGCAGGCCGCCTACTTCGATTCCCATCAGACATCTCCTTTGCTCGATGAGTCGCACATTTGCTCAGGCCACCACCGTCATGGGGGTGGCCACCACTGGACTATACTGCGAGAGAGTATCACCACGCTTCACACCACTCTGCGGCGGCAGCGAGACACGCCTCCCGATGCCATGGCATCAGGGACCCTTGTCTCACCAGAGCGCAGCCGAGTCAAGATCGCAGGCATCGCATGACGCTGCACCTCAATGCCAACTGGCGCACGATCATCTTCCTTTCGCTCCTGGCCGTCGCGGCAGGCGCCAGCACACCGCCATCCTCGGCGGATGAACGCCTCCTGCTCGATTGGGACCAGGCCGTGGAGAGACTCAGGGTCACCGACCTGCTAGGCGAGGATATCACCGAGCTGACACAGCCCCGCCAGGAGCAGGGGCGGATCAGCTTGGCCGCACCTGAATCCCGCCCCTTCGTCATCAAGAGTGACGAGATCGAAACCCTGCGTGTCACCTCCGATGAGCCGCTCATCTTGCCGAATGGCTTGGTCATCCCGTCTCCCTCCCCCGACATCGAAGTCGCCGACCAGGCGATCGACGAGCCGTCGCCACTGACCGCCGCCTGGCTGCGTCTGACCCTGGCGGCCAGCCCGATTCCGGCCGTCTGGAACCCCCTGAGCGGCGCCTATCACACCGAACTGAGCTTCGGGCTGCGTCCTTCGGAGGAGCGGCTCGCCGCCGGGCTCGAACTGGAGCGCCCGGTCGAAGTCCGCATCCGGCTTAGGGGGCTGACGATTCAGGACACGCTACCCCCTCTTCGCATCGATGCGCCCGGTCTAGCCCACGAGCAGACCCTGCGATTGAGCTTCCTACCCTCCACCCCCAATCCCACCCTGGAGGTCAGATCCACCATCTCCGACGTCAACCTGGAGCTCGAGGTACTTCCCCGCCTCGAACTGCGCCCGGCATCGCGCCGCGTGTTGGGACTGGGTCTGGAAAACGTCGAGGTGTCCCTGGTACGGCTGGCGCCGCACGGCATGCCGCTGCCCGCCGAGCAGCCCACCGATGTCGCCCTGACTCTCGACGGCGGTGGCCGACTCGAGAGCGGAGCAGTGCATTTCGCGCAGGGCCAGGCCTCAACCTCATTCAGCCTGCGCTCCTCGGGGCTGGCCCCCATCACCGTCAGCGCCTTTACCGGCAGCCTGAGCAGTGAAACCGTGATCCAGCAGCAATTCCCCTGGGGACCGATCCTCGCCGCCCTGGTCGGGGGCGCCCTGGGTGGGTATGGGCGCCGCTTCATCAAGGGCGCCCGCCAGGCGCTGACCCGGCGGCGGCTTGTCGAAGGCCTCCTGGTGGCCAGCATCGCCTATATCGCCGGTGTTCTCGGCGTCGGCTATCTGGGGCTCCCGGGGGTCGTGGTGGCCACCGAAGCGGGCGCCTTTCTCACCGGCGCGCTGACCGGCTTCATCGGCGTCAACGTGCTTGAGACACTTTCCAGCGCCGGCCACCGCCGCAGTCACTAACGCCGCCGCGGCCTTTTCGGCAATTGGGCGGCGCTGCCGCCCATCATCTGGCCCGCTTCTTGCTTGGTATTGAACCTGCCCCCTCGGGTAGAATGCCCTTCCCCTGATCGACTCGGAGGTGCCATCCTTGGCCAGCGGACTGCTGCTCAATGTGCTGATCTTTCTCGCCGCCGCGGTGCTTATCGTCCCCCTGTTCAAGCGCCTGGGCCTCGGCGAGGTACTGGGCTATCTGGCCGCCGGGGTGGTCATCGGCCCCTCGGTGCTCGCCCTGGTACCGGACGCCCAGGGCGTGCTGCAGTTTTCCCAGGTGGGCATCGTGCTGCTGCTGTTCGTGATCGGCCTGGAGCTCAAGCCCTCGCGTCTCAGGGTGATGCGCAAGGCCGTTTTCGGCTTCGGCAGCCTCCAGGTCAGCGTCACCACCCTGCTGCTTACCCTGGCTGCCTGGTGGCTGGGGCTGCCGCCCGCCGCGGCCATCGTGGTGGGTTTCAGCCTGGGACTCTGCTCCACCCCCCTGGTCCTGCACCTGCTGGGTGAACGCAAGGAGCTGCAGACCCGCCACGGCCGCCACGCCTTCGCCCTGCTGCTGTTTCAGGATCTGGCCGCGATCCCGGTGCTGGCCTTGGTTCCCCTGCTGGCCGCCGATGCCTTGATGACCAACGGCGCGGCACCGCTGCTGCGCGAGGTGATTCTCGCCGCGGGCGCCTTCGCCGGGCTGATCGTCGGTGGACGCTTTTTGCTGCGGCCACTGTTTCACTATGCCGCCGCCACTCGCAGCCGCGAGGTCTTCGCCGGCACCGCCCTGCTGGTGGTGATCGGTGCCGCCCTGCTGATGGAGCTGGCCGGCCTCTCCATGGCCCTGGGCGCCTTCATTGCCGGCGTACTGCTCGCCGACTCGGAGTATCGCCACAATATCGAGGCCGACATCGAGCCCTACCGCGGCCTGCTGCTGGGGCTGTTCTTCATGGCCGTGGGCATGATGGCGGAGATCGGCCTGCTGGCGGAGATCCCGCTGGTCGTGCTCGGCCTGACCCTGGGGCTGGTGCTGCTCAAGGCGCTGAGCCTGCTGATCGCCACGCGACTCTATGGCGGCAGCTGGAAGGAGGCCGCCAATCTCGCCGTGCTGCTCTCCCAGGGCGGTGAATTCGGCTTCGTGCTGCTCTCCGCCGCGGCCGCCGCCGCCCTGCTCGACCAGGCGCTGGTCAGCCTGCTGATCCTGGTGATCTCGCTCTCCATGGTGGTCACGCCGCTGCTCTTCCAACTGCATGTCCATGGCCTGCGTCGACTCTATGCCCCCTCCCGGGCCAAGCCGGCCTACGATAGCCCCCGGGACGAGTCGCCGCAGATCATCATCGCGGGCTTCGGGCGCTTCGGCCAGATCATGGGGCGCGCCCTGCAGGGGCTGAAGATTCCCTACACCGTGCTCGACATCAATGCCGAGCAGGTGGAGGTGGTACGGCGCTACGGCAACAAGGTCTACTACGGCGACGCCTCGCGCATCGACCTGCTCAAGGCTGCCGGCGCCGACAAGGCCCGGGTCCTGGTCGTGGCGGTGGGAGACCCCGAGGCGTCCATGCGCATCGTCGAGCAGGCCAGGCGACAGTTCCCCCACCTCAAGCTCTATGCCCGGGCCCGCAACCGCTACCATGCTCACCTGCTGATGCGGGCCGGCGTCATCCACATCGTGCGCGAACTGCTGCCCGCCAGCCTGGAGCTGACCCGCGACGCCCTGGTCGGCCTGGGTATCCCGCCCGACCAGGCCCAGCACACCATCGACACCTTCCGGCCCCATGACGAAGAGGCGCTGATGCGTCAACTGGCGGTGTTCGGCAACGAGAAGAAACAGATCCAGACCATCCAGGAGGCGGCCAGGGAACTGGAGGCGCTCTACGAAGCCGACGAGGATATCGCCACACGGGTGGAGGAGATCCCGCCCCGGCCTCACTGACACTGCCCGAGCCGCCACCAGGGTGGCAGCAGGCTGCGAACGCGGCGTTGGCCGAAGCGGTCGTCGATCAGCACCAGCGTGCCGCGGTCCTCGGGCCCCCGGATGACCCGGCCGGCCGCCTGCACCACCTTGATCAGGCCAGGGATACGGTAGGCATAGTCGTCGCCACGACCGAAGCGGCGCTCCAGCCGGGCCTTGAGCGCCTCGTTGAAGGGGTCGAACGGGGGCAGCCCCAGAGTGGCGATGAAGGCGCCGATCAGCCGATCCCCGGGCAGGTCGATGCCTTCGGCGAAGGCGCCGCCCAGTACCGCAAAGCCGATGCCCTGCCCGCCCGGCCGAAAGCGCGCCAGGAAGGCATCCCGGTCGGCTTCCTGCATGCCGCGGGTCTGGGCCCAGGCGGGTATTTCGGCATGGACCTCGCGCAGGCGTGCCTGCACCGCCTCGAGGTAGGCGAAGCTGCTGAAGAAGGCCAGGTAGTTGCCCGGGCGCTGCCGGTACTGCTCTGTCAGTTCGGCGACGATCGGCTCGATGGAGGCCGCCCGGTCCCGCAGCCGCGTCGAGATGCCGCCCTGGATGCGCACCTCCAGCTGGTCGCTGGTGAAGGGCGAGGATACCGACTGCCAAGCGCTCGCCTCCGGCAGGCCCAGCAGGTCGCGGTGGTAATGCGCAGGGCTCAGCGTGGCCGAAAAGAGCACGCAGCTCCGAGCCGCGGCGAAGCGCGGGGCCAGGAAGTCGGCCGGCACCAGATTGCGCAGCCCGACGACGGCATGACCTCTGCCATGGTGCGTCAGGTCGCACAGCGAGTGGTCACCGAAGGATTCGGCCAGGCGACAGAAGGCCAGCGCCTCGAACAGACGCTCCTGCAGTTCCGGGTCAGAGCCGGTCGGGTGCTCGCCCAGATAGTCGGTGATGGCGGCGGCCAGCAGCTGCAGCGCTCCCACTAGCCTGTCGGGAAGCCCTTCGAGGATGCGGTAGGCCGGGCGCCCCGGCTCCCCTTCCGACGCCGGCCCCGCCTCGCGAACCAGCGCCTGCCACTGCCGCACCACCCGCCCCAGGGGGCGGACCAGGGCCGGCGGCGCCGAGCGATGCAGCCGGCTGAAGTGTCGCTGGTCGAGCTCGGCGCTGTACATGGCCCGGGCCCGTTCGACCAGGTTGTGGGCTTCATCCACCAACAGCGCCAAGCGCCAGCCGTCGGCCTGGGCCAGTCCATGCAGCAGGCCGCCGGCATCGAAGTAGTGGTTGACGTCCCCCACCGTCACGTCGCACCAGCGGGCCAGCTCCTGCCCCAGGTAGTAGGGACAGACCTCATGGGCTAGCGCCACCTCGCGCAGCGCCTCGCGGTCGAGCCAGCCCCGGGTCACCGCCGCCTGGCGCGCCGCCGGCAGGCGATCATAGAAACCCGCCGCCAGCGGGCAGGCCTCGCCATGGCACGCCTTGTCGGGGTGCTCGCAGGCCTTGCTGCGGGCCACCAGTTCCAGCACCCGTAGCGGTCGGCGCTCTTCGCCATGCTCCCCGCTGCCGGCGGCTCCCAGCCGGGCCAGGGCATCCAGCGCCAGGCGCCGCCCCGGTGTCTTCATGGTCAGGAAGGCGATGCGATCGAGCCCATGACGCGGCATGGCCGTGAGCAGGGGAAAGAGCGTGCCGATGGTCTTGCCGATTCCGGTCGGCGCCTGGGTCAGCAGGCAGCGTCCGGTGGCCGCCGCCTTGTAGACCCCCTCGGCCAGCTCCCGCTGGCCGGGGCGAAAGTCGGGGTGGGGAAAGCTGAGCCGGCGCAGAGTCGCATCCCGCGCCTGACGATGGCGGCTCTCCTGCTCGGCCCAGGCCAGGAAGCGCCGACACTGGGCCTCGAAGAACGCCGTCAGCTCGGCAGCACTCGCCTCTTCGGTCAGCCGTGTCTCGCGGCCGGTGGCGATGTCGAGATAGACCAGCGCCAGCGTCACCGATTCGAGTTTTCGCTCGGCACACAGCAGGGCACCGTAGACCCTTGCCTGGGCCCAGTGCAGGGCGCGCTGGTTGGCCGCCATGCGCGACAGGTCGCCGCGATGGGTCTTGACCTCCTCCAGGCGATTCGCCCGGGGGTCGTACCCATCGGCACGGCCGCTGACCACCAGCCCCTGGTAGATGCCTGACAGGGGCAGCTCGGTCTCATAGCCGGCGCCACGACGACCGGTCACCAGGGCGTGTCCGGCGATGCCCTCCCTGGCGCTGGGCGATGGCGTGAAGCGATGGTCGAGGTCGCCTTCCCGGGCGGTGAAGTCGCAAAGGGTGCGCACCGCGACACGATAGCGGTCGTCCCTCGCTGTCATGAACCGAAAACCTCGTCTTGCCAGACCACATGGCACACCACCGCGGGGATACCCTGGGCCTGGAAGTACGCCAGCCAGCG
>SKVX01000477.1 GCA_007129225.1 Halomonas sp. | reverse complement strand
GTCATCAAAGCTGTATGTCATCAACAGACGGTCTTCCAGCCCGGTTTCATGCAAGCAAAAAAACTCATTGACGCAGGCAGCAAGATGCAACCGTTCGAGCGAGTCAATCTCCTGCAACTCCTGCCAGCCAGGCACTGTTTCGCCCCGATAAGCGGCTAGCTCAGCACAGAACAGGGAGTACATAACCGCTTTGCAATCGGCTTTTGTCAGCCATTGAGTCATAAATGGGTTCCTGGGCCTGGCAAACGGATCTACCTACAACAATCGACCTGAGCCATGACAAAGCACCAAGGTCAACCTCATCCAGTTATAGCCGCTTGACAAATATCCAGTACGAATCGCCGGTAAGCGCTTTTTTCATATGCACCTTCACCTTGGTGGGTTTCATTTGGTAATCAAAAATATATTCAAACATGGTATTGAGGTCATCATTCTTGACCCCTTCCTTGAAGCGGCCCTGAAATTCCTTGCTCTGCGTGCAAGGTGCCACATCGGTAAAGAAGTTCTTGCCGATGACACTTTTCGGATCGCGGCCGGTGATGCTGCCTTCCGCTGCATTGTATTGGATGATCTTGCCGGAAGCATCGAGCTGAATGGCGCCAAATGCCAGGGAGTCCAGTTTCTTGTCATCCATTTTTGCCAGCGAATTTTCAATATCATCACTGCCGAAAATCACTTTATCTAATGCCATTTCTATAACTCCTGCGCCTGTCAATGGTTACTGCCGCGTGGCAGTAACGGATTATACTATAGCTATACACAAGTGATACAAAACCATCACAGACTATCAGCACCCCTTCTCCTGGGCAAGCACTGGATACGATTGCCGGAAGCCCTGCGGCCTCGACAAGCAAGGGGGGGCGCCCGGCACTATCGAGGGCGAAGGGGGCCAAGAATTGCATGTGCCCGTCAGAAAGCGTCAAGGCGCAGGGCCATCTCTCGGTAACGCTCCAAAATGAAGGGCCAGCCGTATTCCGAGGCCATGGTTTTGCAATACGCCTCGGCGCCTTCGCCATGGTGATGAAAATCGCCGTGCTCGAGCACCAGCCGAGTCGCGTCCCGGCCCTTGGCGATAAAGCGTAGGTCCACCCTGCTGGCATTGGCGGGATCAGGCTGCGGCACACGACCGGGGCCTATTTGCCAGGTAACAGTCACCCGGCCAGGGGGCTCCCAGGCCAGTACCCGGCCCCAGTCGACCTGAAAGCCATGCGGCCCTTCCTCGGTACAGCGGCCGTCCATCCTTGGCTCAATGCCGATATGCTTCAAGGCCGACTGCGACCAGGTGTATTCCTTGGGCCACCAGGCAGCGAAGTGTTCGGTGAACAGTTGAAAGGCACGATTCCGTGACAGGGGCACCTCGATCTCGTGCACGGTTGCGTGGGTTGATGCTGTCATGACTGGCTCCTTTCCAATGGCTGCCATGAAGCGTAGCCGTGCATTGGCCGATGGGTGACACCTTTTGCTGAACGTGGCAATGGTACTTCAACGGCCGCCGAGACGCTGCATCTCGCACCCGCCCCTGCTTAAAATCATGAACCAATCAGATGCTACACGAACCAGGCACATTGCGCCGAACTGCCCCCCTGAGCTCAACAGCCTGTTAGGCTCTAGGCAAGTATCACAATCGGAGGTGACGCTGCCACATGAGCACACGAGACCCCACTCCCCTTGAACATCCCGCAACCGAGCAGTTCGACGCTGCGCTGGAGCGACTCGCTCAGGCACGACTGTCGGAGCCGCTAGCCGCCAAGGACGAGGTGCTGGAGTCGGCCAGAGACGTGATGGTGCTCCGCGGTGGACTGGATGCCCTCTATGCCCGGGTGCCGGCCATCGAATCGGCGGGCGTCTTCGCCAACAGTGACTGGGAACAACCGGTCATCCTGCAACCCGCCTTGGCCATGCGCTCGTTGAGACAGGGTGACGCCAGCCTCACGGTCATCGAAGCACTCAATGAAATTCGCCTGCTGGCCGTGGCGAGAGGCGATGTCTTTCACCCGTGCATCTCGGCAGAACAGGCCCAACGCTTCCTGAACCAGGTGATGGCACTCAACCTCGACCTGCTGTCCGCAACGTTGAGCGAGGCCGACCGTGAGCGTCCCCAGGCACTGGGTGAAGTCGTGCATTCGTTGTACCGATACCTGCTCGACAGTCTCGGGTACGAGAACATCCTCGATAGCCTGGTCGGCGAAGTCAGCCGGCTGCTCTCCCAGCGCCCGGTCCAGACGGAAAGCATCAAGCAAATGATCAGCCAGATTGCCGAGTGCCTCTTCGACCCCGATACCGACACCGCCGACATGAATAACGCGGCGAGCCTGGTCAGTGCCCTGTTCGGTCCGACCCCTGGCTGTCGTGACGACCCGGGCCTGGCGGTTTATTGTCAGCGTCTTGCGGCGATGGACGAGGTTGCGCTCGCCGATGAGGCCGTCGATTTCGCTCGGGCGATGCACGACACCGGGCTGGTCTCACCCTATCATCCCCTGCTCCTGCGACACTTGCGGGGCTGCCGGGATGAATTGATACCCACCGCCCTTGGGTTGAGCATGACGGGCCTCGATGTCTTGCAGTGCTATACCCAACTGGTCCACACCCTGATCGACGAGGCTGTCTATCCGGCAACCAGCCAATCGGTGTACGGCCTAGCCATGCTGCTCGAGCGAGGCACCTTGTTCACTCCCCCCGTTGCCTCGGCACTTTGGCGGCAGATCGGCCTGACGCTGTGCGTCGAATCATCGCAAAAGTTGGCCAGGGTCTTCGGCGATGCGCATCCCCCACGCGTCTTTCTGCTCGCCAGCATCATGGGCCTGTTGGGCCAGCCGCTGGGGATCGGCCAGGGCAACAATCCGACCTGCCAATCGGTGATCGGCCTTTCCATGTGGGCCTACAACGACCCCGACTATCTGCTACAGCTTGTTGCCTGGGCTGCCAGGGATGACGAGATCATCATGCGCTTCGAGGGCCAGCGAGTCTCTTCCAGGGAGCTTGAGGCCGGCCTGGCGAAAGAGCCACCGGTCGATGTCGACGCGGTGTCGTTGATTCTCGTGGCACACCTGGACCGTATCTATATCGAAATGGGCCGGCTATGCGGTGAGCGCAACGATGACCTCCATCGCTGGATCAATCCGGAACTCTACGGCTGGTGGGTGGGCGAAGGCTTTCGTGTGGTGGTGGACATACACACGAACAAGCTCGGCAACCACGAGGGCTTCATTCGACACTTCTATGCCTCCTATCACCCCTTCTACAACGGCAACCTCCCGGTGGTCCACCCCCAGCCGGCGGGCATCGCCGTCACCGACAGTGGCGCGCGCCTGGTGGGGCGGCATGCGATCACCATCCTCCGGGTCGCCCTGGACCCCGCCAGCGAGATGCGCGTCTATTTCTTCAACCCCAACAATGACAGCGGCCAGAACTGGGGCCAGGGAATACACTGTGCCACCCAGGGCCACGGCGAACGCCCCGGCGAGGCCTCCCTGCCAATTGCCGAGTTTGCCTCTCGGCTCTTTGTCTTTCACTACGACCCCCTGGAGGTGGGCGACCCCCAGGCAGTGCCGGAAACCGAAGTGACCCGCATCGCCGAGCTGGGCAAGACCAGCTGGGCAAAGGATCTCTAACGGCGGGCTGGAGGATGCGGTGCTCAGCGACTGGACGCCGCAGGCCTCCCGGTGGTGTTGCCCATCACCCCGCTTCCGAACGACGCCTTTTCATCCGGTACATATCGCCATCCGCCTGGCTCATCAAGGTATCGACATCCTCCCCGTCCGCGGGATAGCAGGCCACGCCGATACTGCAGGAGATCATGCTGATGTCGCCGAATTCAGGGCCCAGCGGCTCGGCCAAGAGCGAGAGTATATGCTCCACCTTGTTGGAAACAGCATCCGCCGACTGGATGTCCGTCAAAAGAACAGTGAATTCATCGCCGCCCATGCGGGCCACCGTGTCCGTTTCACGTACGCAGCCTTCCAATCGCCGAGCAATCGCACAGAGCACACGATCACCCACCGCATGGCCATGGGCATCATTGATATCCTTGAAGTCGTCGATATCCAGAAACAGCAAGGCCAGGCTTTTCTGGTGGCGATGAGCCGCACGCAAGCCCGAGTCCAGCCGATCATTGAACAGGGATCGGTTGGTCAGCCCTGTCAGCGGATCATGGTGGGCGAGGAAACGTAATTCTTCCTCAGCATGCCTTAGGGCCGTCACGTCCCGCGCGACGCCGATTCGCACCCCCTCCTCCTCGGACCATTGGGCAGACCAGAGGATAAACACGATACCGCCATCCTTACGGAGATAACGGTTGCAGAAATCGAGGTGGGGCTGACCATTCATGACCCGGTCAATGGAAGCCCGTGTGGTCGCCAGGTCGTCAGGATGCCAGTAGTCGGAGATCGAAGTGCCGATCAGCTCGTCGGCACGGTAACCGAGCAGCGCCTCACAGGCATCGCTGACGAAGACGATCTTGTCCTGCACATCGACCACGAAGACCGTATCCAGCATCAGATGGATCAGCTTGGGGTAGAGAGCATCCAGGTCAACGAGCATCAGTCATGGCAATCCGGTTCAAATCGTCCAACTGTAGCACGACGACGGACAGACTAGCCCAGGGAAACACCTGTGCCGCCAGATCCATTTCGATCGCCCTGACGAGGCCTTCCTGCCGTACCACTATATTCGGAAGAATGTTGCGGGGGCCGCTTCCGCTCCGGTCCGACGCAGCGGCGACTGGAGGACGCAGGCCTTCCGGTGGTGTTGCCCGCATAGGCAACCAGCACAAACGGCAGGAATCGGCCAAAACAGCTATTGAGATTTTCCTGATATAACGTTTAAGCTCAGCGGTCGCCAGCTTACGGACGGTCCCTTGGAGCGGGCTTAGGCGCTGTTAGCATGTTGTTTCTCCAGAATAACCAGCGCAATTCCACCGAGGATAGCTATGGACGCCAATACCAACCGCAACGATATGGACTCGCCCAGCATAACGACACCGCCCGCAGCCGCAATGACCGGAACACTGAGTTGCACCGTCGCAGCACTGGTGGCTTTCAGTGCAGGCAATACTGTGTACCAGATGGCGTAGCCTATTCCGGATGCAAGCGCACCCGATGCAACTGCGTACCAGAATCCAGCAGTATCCAGTGATGAACCGCTCAACATTATCAAGCTCAGCACTACTGCGATTGGGACGACGCGCAGAAAATTCCCCGCTGTTACCCTGAGGGGGTCACCTGCAGTTTTTCCGCGCAAGGAATAGATCCCCCATGCAACCCCAGCCCCTAGCATCAATGTGGAGCCGGCGAGTGGCGGTGCCGTGAGCCCCGGCAACAACAGAATCACCAGTCCCGCTAGAGCGAGAAACAAACCGATGATCTGCAACGTCCGCAACCGTTCTCCCGCGTATATGCCATAACCGATCATTGTCGTCTGGACAGCGCCAAAGAGCAGCAACGCACCGGTTGCCGCTGACAAGCTCACATAGGCAAACGAAAATCCGGCAGCATAAGCAAACAATGCAAATGCCGATGACCAGTTTCCACCGCCCGTAAATGTGCCACGGCGCATTTGCACAATCAGCCACAGAACCACTGCACCGGAAATCAACCGAATGGCGGTAAAGCTCGCCGCATCAATGCTAGTGTCTTTGAGTGCGATCCGGCAGAGCAGTGAATTACCTGCAAACGCAACCATAGCAAGCGACGTCAGGGCAATGATGCGTGTATACGACATTGGAAGTTTTCCTAAGCGCCATTGAGCGTCTGTACTCTAGAGCGCCCGACAGGTATTAGACGCGTGTTGTATGATTGGGTGAACGTGTCGGTACGTTTGTCCGGCATATGCAGCCTGCCAAGGTTATCGCAAGCCCTTGATCCTTAATATTTTTGCTGCTGATAACCAGCTGCCTTAACCAGGCTGCGGCAACCTCCGCCAGTCGCGAGCTAAAGCTGCCTACAACAAGCGTCGCTGCGACCCCTGGCGGTCCCTGAAATTCGTTGATGCAGCCCGTGGTTGCAATTTCGGGCTGATTATCGGTCTAACTCAACCCTATCTTCCCCGACAGTGTAATTCTACGTAACATCAAAAACCATTGCTGGGTGCCATGTCGCTATCTGCTTTTGCTTACAGGGCATGGCTTTTGACCTGCCACTTGTCGCCTGTTTTGTGCTGTTTTATCTTGCCCTCCCCTGCCGACATGGAGTTGATGGAAAACCCTTCCATCGCGCATGCTAGGGGCTCTCGCTTACCTGCCTCGCTCACTTGGAGAAACGACATGACACAGCCCCGCCTAGGCTTCATCGGCATCGGTCTGATGGGCGACCCCATGACCCGCCGCCTGCTTGACGCCGGCTTTGCCGTTACGGTGTGGAACCGCACCCCGGAGAAGAGCGATGCGCTGCGTGTTGCCGGTGCTACGGTGGCGGGCTCCATCGGCGAGTTGGTGGAGGGGGTGGACGTGGTGATGCTGTGCCTGGCCAATACCGCCGTGGTGGAGAGCGTGGTGTTCGGCGAAGGCGGCGTGGCGGCCCATGGGCGCGCCGAACAGCGGCTGGTGGACCTTTCCAGCAGCGACCCGGCCGCCACACGGGACTATGCCGTGCGACTTGAGAACGAGTGCGGCATGCGCTGGATCGATGCCCCGGTCTCCGGCGGCGTGGCAGGGGCCGAGGCCGGTAGCCTGGCGGTCATGTGCGGCGGGGCACAAGAAGATATCGAAGCCGCGCATCCCCTGCTCGCCCCGCTGGCGGCGCGGGTCACCCACATGGGCCCGGTGGGCGCAGGCCAGGTTACCAAGGTGTGCAACCAGATGATCGTCGGCTGTCAGGCGGCGGCGATCGCCGAGATGGTGGCCCTGGCGGAGGCCAGCGGCGTGGATGCCTCGCGATTGACCGAGGCGCTGGGCGGGGGCTTCGCCGATTCCAAGCCGTTCCAGATACTGACCCCGCGCATGGCGGCCAGCCATTTCGCCGACCCGGCCTGGCACCTGCGCACGCTGCTCAAGGATCTCGACATGGCGGTGGCCCAGAGCCAGCGCGCCGGCAGCGCCACACCCATGAGCGGGCTGGCCGCCCAATTGATGCGCACCCATGCCAGCCGTGGTCATGCCGAGCACGACCCGGCAACGCTGGTGGAGGCTTACCGCCGCAGGGAATGACAATCAGCCAGCCACTCACGACGATTTGTTCCCTGCCCCGCCCTTCCGTACACTTGTTTGATTGCTTTCATCGACGACTTTCCTGACAAACCAGCCGAGGCACGACCCATGGCGTTTGATTCGACTTCCACCTATGTGGCCACCGATGCCCTCAAGCAGGC
>SKVX01000298.1 GCA_007129225.1 Halomonas sp. | reverse complement strand
TACGTGGTGGTGGGCAACACCGACGGGTTGCGATACTCCCATCCGCTGCCGGAGCGGCTCGGCAAGCCCATGGTCGGCGGTGACAACGACCGGGCACTGCTGCACGGCGAATCCTATGTATCGGAAGCCACCGGATCCCTGGGCGAGGCCATGCGCGGCAAGACGCCGGTCCTCGACACCGAGGGCAATATCATCGGTATCGTTTCGGTGGGCTTCATGCTCGACCGGGTGGCCATGGACGTGGTCGAACACACCAGTCTGGGGTGGTGGCTGGTGGCACTGATGATCGTGCTTGGCTTTGCCGGCGCCTATGGCCTGTCGCGCCATCTCAAGCGGGTCATCCTGGGCCTCGAACCCTACGAGATCGCCCGCCTGGCCATGGAGAAGGAGGCGATCCTGCAGTCGATTCACGAGGGGATCCTGGCCGTGAATCGAGAGGGTCAGATCACGCTGGTCAACCAGCAGGCGCGGCGCTTCCTGGGCCTGCCGCCGGTGCATGCGGTGGTCGGGCAGCCGATACAGGACATCGTGCCCAACTCGCGACTGCTCGAGGTCATGGAGCGAGGCGAGCATCAGTTCGACCAGGACATGTGGCTCGGGGACCACCCGGTGGTGGTCAATCGCGTGCCCATCCACCACGAGGGCGAGATCGAGGGCGCTGTGGCCACCTTCCGCAGCCGGCGCGAGATCGTCGAACTCTCCAATGCCCTGAATGCCGCCAGCCGGGACGTGGACATGCTGCGCGCCCAGGCCCATGAGTTCTCCAACAAGCTCTACACCATTTCCGGGATGCTCCAGCTCGGCCGGATCGAGGATGCCATCGCCCTGATTCACCAGGAGAGCGCCAGGCAGCAGGCACAGATGACCTTCCTGATGAAGCATGTTGGCGACCCGGTGGTCAGCGGTACCCTGCTCGGCAAGCTGACCCGGGCCAGGGAGCTTGGTGTGCAGCTGGAGATCGATGAGCAGAGCTCGCTCCTCGAGCCGCTCACCGTGAAGGGCCAGGAAGTGCTGATGACCGTGATCGGGAACCTGCTCGACAATGCCTGCCACGCGGCGCTGCAGAGCGACCGCCGCAACGATGAGGAGCCGCGGGTAAGACTGTTCTTTACCGACCTGGGGGAGCAGCTCTTGATCGAGGTGGAGGATAACGGTCCCGGGGTGCCTCCGGAGCATGTCGAAGTGATCTTCCAGGAAGGCTTCTCCACCAAGCCGGGCAAGCATCACGGAATCGGCCTGGCCCTGGTCAGCCGCCTGTGCCGGGATAACGGTGGCGCCATCACCCTGGAAGAGAGCGAATTGGGAGGGGCCTGTTTCATTGCCGTGCTCGACCGCTCGCTATGCCGTACGCCAGCGGCGGAATCCGGGCGAGTCGCCACGACCGGGCACGACAGCGCCTTGAAATAACCTAAGCGCAACGATAATCACAAGACGAGGCAACAGCCTTCCCGGGGGTATTGAGAGATGCACGAAACGGGCTATTCGCCGGCGGAACTCGGAATCCTGATTGTCGAAGACGATTTTCGCATTGCCGACATTCATCGCGCCTTCATCGAGCAGAGCGAAGGCTTTCGGGTGGTGGGCATGGCCAGAAGCGGTACCGAAGCGCGGGCGCTGATGTCCCGGCAGGGTGACGAGGTACAGCTGGTACTGCTGGATGCCTACCTGCCTGACGTGGAGGGGCTCGAGCTGCTCTGGTCGCTGCGCCGTGATTACTTGCAGGTGGATATCGTGATGATCACTGCCGCCCGTGAAGTGGATACCATTGCCGAGGCCTTGCGGGGTGGGGTCTTCGACTACCTGATCAAGCCGGTGGAGGCCTCGCGGATGGCCCAGATGCTGGCTCGCTTTCGCCGTGAGCGTGCCGCCCTGACCGCCCGCAGCGAAATGAGCCAGGAGGAGCTCGACAGGGCGCTGACCCGGCTGCGTCCCGAGGGGGCGTCGGGGGGCGGTGTGCGGAGTCTGCCGAAGGGGATCGATCGCTTGACCCTGCGTACCGTGGTGTCGGCGCTGGAGCATGCCGGGACGCCGCTGGCCGCCATGGAGGTGGCCCGGGCCATGGGAGCCAGCCGCTCCACGGCCCGTCGCTACCTGGAGTTCCTGGTCTCGGTGCAGGTGTTGGGCGCCGAGCTGGGCTACGGTGACGTGGGCCGGCCGGAGCGCCGCTACCGCGTGGTGGGCGATACGTCGCCCTGGTGTGAAGAGGGGTAGTCGAAGAGAGCAGTCGAAGAGAGTCGTTGAAGCGGGTGGCCGGCAGGGAGTCGGGGCCGATGGTGACAAGGGGGCAGGGCGGATGCGAGGGAGCCCGTGAACAGAATGGACAGAATGTGTTTAAAGGACTATTTGTCGTTTATGTTCAGAAGCTTGTGGCAGTGGCGGCGCTCTTCTAACGTTCGTGTCGTAGCGCCTAAGGGCGATCATGCAACGATCACAGAACAAGATGCTGAATCCGGAGAACGCCATGACTACCAAGCTATCCCTCAAGCGCCTGACGCTGATGGCCCTTCCACTGGCTGCTGTCGTCGGTGCAACGACTACCGTCAGCGCCGATGAATGGACCCCGACCCGCTCCATCGAATTCATCGCGCCGGCCAACCCGGGCGGTGGTTGGGATACCCTGGTGCGCACCACCTCGCGGGTGATCCAGCAAGAGGGCCTGGCGGACCAGAATTTCGCCGCCATCAACGTGCCGGGTGGCGGTGGTGCCGTCGCCTGGGCCCAGATCGCCCGCGACAGCGGCAATCCGCACAAGCTGTTCGCCACCAGCCCGCCGATCATCCTGGTGCCGCTGGCCGGCACCTCGCGCCACGACCATACCGACTTCACACCGATCGCCCGTCTGATCACCGACTACTCCATCGTGCTGGTGGCGCAGGATTCCGAGTATCAGGATCTCAACGAACTGTTTGCGGCTGTCGAGGAAAATCCGGGCCTGAGCATCGGTGGAGGCAGTGCGCCGGGCTCCATGGACCATATCTCCATTGCCGGCCTGGCATCGGCTGCGGGCCTGAATGCGGCAGAGATCAACTACATTCCCTTCTCCGGTGGCGGTGAAGCGATGACCAGCCTGATGGGCGGCCACGTGGAGGCGGTCATCACCGGCGCCGGCGAAGCCTCCGGTCAGTTGGGTGAGGGCAGCGACGTCAGGGCGCTGGGCGTCTCGGCTCCCCAGCGCATGGGCGGTGTCCTGGCCGACATTCCCACCTACCAGGAGCAGGGCATCGATTACACCTTCGATATCTGGCGTGGCGTGATGGGTGCCCCGGACATGCCGGCCGAAGCGGTGGCTTACTATGAGGACCTGTTTGCCCGCATGCAGGAGACCGAAGGCTGGCAGGATGCCCGTGACCAGCTGGGCTGGCTCGACGCCTACCAGACCAGCGAAGAGTTCGGTGAATTCCTCGATGCACAGCAGGCGCTCTTCAGCGAAGTGCTGAGCGAACTCGGCCTGCTCGGCGAGTAAGCCGTCGCGAGCCATCGTCGGCGAGGGCCCCGCAACGGGGCTCTCGTTCGTACCTACTGTATTGCTTGAGCTCCTCAGGCTCGAGGTCCTGCCATGACTCGACTCAATTCCAACCAGATCATTGCACTGGTCCTGGCCGCGCTCGCGGTAGGCTACCTGGCCATGGCCTGGCAGATTCGTCCCTTTCCGCTGCCAAGGCCGATCGATTCCGACATGTTTCCCAAGGTGCTGGGCTTCATCCTGTTGGGCCTGTCACTGCTGCTGTTCCTGGAGAAGCCCGGAGCGCAGGACGTACCCGAGGAACTGGACCCCGACGAGCAGAGCGGCCCGTTGCTGCTGAGGCCCTGGTCGCGGGTCATCGTGACCACGCTGGCCATCGTGGCCTACGCGCTGCTGCTGGTGCCGGTTGGCTTCGTGCTGGCCTCCGTCTCGCTGGTATTCGGGCTGGCCTGGTACTACGGCTATCGCCGCCATGGGGTCAACCTGGCCACCTCGCTGGGTGTCGTGTTGACGCTCTACCTGACCATGACCCGGATCATGGGCGTCTATCTGCCCACCGGCTTGCTGCCGCTCTGACCACGGCCCGGAGTCTCCTATGGAATCGCTGAATAACCTGATGTACGGCTTCGGTATCGCGCTGGAGCCGATGAACATCGCCTACGTCTTCGGCGGGGTCTTTGCCGGCACCGTGATCGGCATGCTCCCTGGCCTGGGGCCGATCAGCGCCCTGGCCCTGATGATCCCGATCACCTTCGCCATGGAGCCCTCGTCCGGTCTGATCCTCATGGCGGGCGTCTACTACGGCGCCATCTTCGGTGGCTCGAGTTCGTCGATCCTGCTCAATGCCCCCGGTGTCGCCGGCACCGTGGCGACCTCTTTCGACGGCTATCCCATGGCCAAACAGGGGCTGGCGGGCAAGGCGCTGGCCATCGCCGCCTACGCCTCCTTCGTCGGCGGCACCATCTCCATCGTCTTCCTGATGCTGGTGGCGCCGATGCTGTCGAAGGTCGCGGTCAGCTTCGGCCCGGCCGAGTACTTCTCGCTGATGGTGCTGGGCCTCACCGCGGTGGTATCGCTCTCCGACAAGTCGCTGGTCAAGGGGCTGATCGCCGCCGTGATCGGGGTGATGATCTCGATCATGGGTATCGACCTGCAGACCGGCACCGAGCGCTTCACTTTCGGCACGGCCCACCTGCTGGACGGCATCGATTTCCTGGTGGTGGCGCTGGGGATATTCGCCCTGGCCGAAGTGTTCTATATGCTTCTGCGCGGTGGCGGCGGCAAGGAGCAGCCGCGTAATGCCATCGGTTCCTTGAAGCTGACCCGCAGCGAGGTTCGCGAGATTGCACCCCCCATTGCCCGAAGCTCCGTACTCGGCTTCTTCACGGGCGTATTGCCGGGGGCCGGTGCCACTATTGGTTCCTTTCTCGGCTACAGCATGGAGAAGCGCCTGGCCAAGGATGGGGATACCTTCGGCAAGGGCAATATCAAGGGCGTGGCGGCTCCCGAGGCGGCCAACAATGCCGCCTGTACCGGTTCCTTCGTGCCGCTGCTGACGCTGGGCGTGCCTGGTTCCGGCACCACGGCGGTCTTGCTGGGCGCGCTGCTGGTCATGGGCGTCAGCCCGGGTCCGGCCATGCTGGTGGACCGTCCCGACGTGTTCTGGGGCGTCATCGCCAGCATGTACATCGGCAACATCTTCCTGCTGGTACTCAACCTGCCGCTAATTCCCTATATCGCCAAGATCCTCGAGATGCCGCGCCCGCTGCTGCTGGCGCTGATCCTGATCTTCTGCATGGTGGGGGTGTACGGCATGAGCTTCAGCGTCTTCGACCTGCTTCTGCTGCTGGGATTCGGCCTGCTGGGCTTGGGCATGCGCCTGTTCGGCTTCCCGGCGGCGCCGCTGATCCTGGCACTGATCCTCGGTGCCATCATGGAGGAGTCCATGCGTCGGGCACTGCAGATCTCGGGTGGCGACTGGATGATCTTCATCGACAAGCCGATTTCCATGTGGCTGCTGATCATCGCCGCGCTGTCGCTGCTGCTGCCGGTGGTGAAGCAGGGCCTGGCAAGGGTTCGCCGCGCGCGCGCCTGATCGATCGTAACGTTTTTCGTCCTTGGGGTGCCGGTGCAGACCGGCGCCTTTTTTTTGTTCGCCGTGCACGCCAACGGTGCAGGGTGAGGCGAGGCGAGGCAGTTTTGCTGCACCATGCCGGTGCCGTGAAGCATTTCATTGGCCTAAATGGTCGATCCCACCTCATTGAAAATAAAAAATTTATCGGTTCTTGCGAGAGGGTGGCGCAGGCCTTGCAAAGACTGATGGCTGAGACCCGCATCGGCGGTACTTCGACTCCGATGCGATGCCATCACAATGAAACCTTCCCGCAGGAAGGTGCAAGGAGTGACAAGTGAACGCATCCCGACGCAAGGTCCTGTCCCGTCCCTATCTCCATCATTATCTTCGGCCTTCGCAGCTGGCGGCCGCCGCACTGGTTACCACTGCCAGCCTTGGCCTAAGCAGCCAGGCGCTGGCGGAGGACCCGATCAAGGTGGGTATCCTCCACTCTCTCTCCGGCACCATGGCGATCAGCGAGACGGTGCTCAAGGACACCGTGGAAATGCTGATCGAGCAGCAGAACGAGCAGGGCGGCCTGCTGGGTCGCCAGCTCGAGGCGGTGGTGGTCGATCCGGCTTCCAACTGGCCGCTGTTTGCCGAGCGCGCCCGGGAGCTGTTGGCCCAGCACGAGGTTGACGTCGTCTTCGGCAACTGGACCTCGGTCTCGCGCAAGGCGGTGCTGCCGGTCTTTGAGGAGCTCAACGGTCTGCTGTTCTATCCGGTGCAGTATGAAGGCGAAGAGTCCTCCGAGAACGTCTTCTACACCGGAGCGGCGCCCAACCAGCAGTCGATTCCCGCCGTCAACTACCTGCATGATGAGGTCGGCGTGGAGCGCTGGGTGCTGGCCGGGACCGACTATGTCTTCCCGCGCACCACCAACCGTATCCTCGAGGCCTACCTCAAGGATGAATTCGGTGTGGCCGACGAGGACATCATGGTCAACTACACCCCCTTCGGTCACTCCGACTGGCAGAATATCGTCTCGGATATCCGCCGCTTCGGCAGTGAGGGCAAGAAGACGGCAGTGGTTTCGACCATCAACGGCGATGCCAACGTCCCCTTCTACACCGAACTGGCCAACCAGGGCGTTGACGCCGCGGATATCCCGGTCCTCGCTTTCTCGGTGGGCGAACAGGAACTGACCGGGATCAATACCGGACCGCTGGTCGGTCACCTGGCGGCATGGAACTACTTCATGAGCGTCGATACCGATATCAACTATGACTTCATCGACGCCTGGATCGACTACACCGGCGACGAGGAGGCGGTGACCAACGACCCCATGGAGGCCCACTACATCGGCTTCAACATGTGGGCCGAGGCAGTGCGCAAGGCCGGCACCACCGACGTCGACGCCATCAAGGACGCCATCATCGGCGTGACCGTACCCAACCTCACCGGTGGCTACGCGGCAATGATGCCCAACCACCACATCACCAAGCCGGTGCTGATCGGTGAGATCCAGGATAACGGCCAGTTCGACATCGTCTGGCAGACGCCCTCCACCGTGGCTGGCGACGCCTGGTCCGACTACCTGCCCGGGTCACGTGACCTGATCGCGGACTGGCGTGCACCGATGCGCTGCGGCAACTTCAACGTCGCCACCGGCTCCTGTGGCGGTAGCACTGCGGCCGAAGAAGCCGAGGCTGCCCTGGCGGAATAAGCCGAATCGTCCGATTTCCTCGCCGTCCAGCAGGGCGGCGAGGTCGCACGCCATCTTGTCT
>SKVX01000043.1 GCA_007129225.1 Halomonas sp. | reverse complement strand
GCCATGCGATTCAGGCCGCCATCGCCGGACAGGGCGTGGCGCTGCTGAGTCTTACCCTGGTGAAGGCGGAACTCGAGCGCGGCATTCTGCAGGTGCCCTTCGGCCCGCGGCTGCCAGGGCTTCGTTACCACCTGATCCGACACAGCCGCTTCGCCGGCCATGCTGCCCTTGAGCGGGTGGCCGAGTGGTTGCGAGGGGCTTTTGCCAATCAGGGTGCAGTGGGCTGAGTGTCCTCCGTGGAGTCGGAGCGCATTCTCGCACCTTCCTCGAGACGCTGCCCGCCGAGGAGAAGTGGCGGATACAGCAGTTGGTGCGGCGTGGGCCAGGAAAGGAAAAACCCCCGGCACCAGAGGTGCCGGGGGCTGCGATATCGATACGTTGACGATCAGCCGCGCCGCGTGCGATCCCGATACGGGTCGCGCTCATTCTTCTCGATACGCACTTCCTTGCGGATGGGGTGCCTCTGCTTCTCGCTCATGGCGTAGGTCAATAGCGCCACTGCGGCCACGCTCACGGTCAGCATTGTGATGATACCCATGTGCATGTCCTCCTGCGGGTGAATGGGGCGACCCTCGGGACTTCGCTGTCCCTACGAGAGGTGTGCCTACCCAATGGAGGATGGCAGTTTTCTCGCTGGCCGACAAAGGCTTTGACTCGATGTCAGCGACTAAGTTTTCACGCTTCGCGAGAAACCCGGTTTGACGCTTCGCAATAAGGGTCCACGACCTTGCCGAATGGCCCGCCGCCGAGTCGCTTCTGGCCTGGCTACCCGCTTGGCCTCATTGGTATTGCTTTTTTAACGGGTTTAGTGAAATATATTTCCAGGTATATATTTCTGGCTAATGCCTTGGTTGGTTCTACGTAGTTCTACGGATGCCCTGTCCGTAATAAAGACTAAGAAATATCACTAGGGTGAATTGCGTAGTCTGCCGGATTTATTTTCTCCCTCACCAGTTTATTCTCCCCAAGGTCAGCTTTCTGACCAGTTCACGATTCAATCATTAAAATAAACAAGAGCGCTGCTTGGTAGTGCGCTTGATGCTATCAAGCACGCCGGGAGAAGGCACTTTCATGAGCGTCAACAGGCGTAATTTCCTCAAGTATGGTGGTGCTGCCGCGGTGGGTACCGTAATGGCACCGAGCATCGTCAAGGCCCAGGAAACTTTCAACTGGCGCATGACAACCAGTTGGCCCTCGGGCTTTCCGTTCTTCCAATCCGGGCCGGGTTCCGCCACGGATTTCGCCAAGCGGGTCGAAGAGATGTCCGGCGGGCGCATCAAGATTCGCGTCTACGGCGCCGGCGAACTCATTCCGGCCTTCGATGGCTTCGATGCCGTGTCGCGAGGACAGCAGGTTCAGTTGAACCACGCCTGCTCCTACTACTGGGCCGGCGAATCGTTTGCCGCCCAGTACTTCACCACCGTGCCGTTCGGCATGACCTTCCAGGGTTTCAATGCCTGGCTGGCCCATGGCGGCGGCTACGAGCTGTGGAAGGAAACCTACGAGCCCTACAACCTGATCCCGCTGGCCGTGGGCTGTACCGGCGCGCAGCCGGTGGGCTGGTTCCGCGAGCCGGTCACCAGCGTGGCGGATTTCCGCGGGCTCAACATTCGCATGCCGGGCCTGGCCGGCGACGTCTACAACGCCATCGGCGCCAATGCCCGCCTGCTGCCCGGGGGAGAGATCTTCTCGGCCCTGGAGCGCGGCGCCATCGATGCGGCGGAGTGGGTGGGGCCCTACCTGGACCGTGCCCTGGGCCTGCACAACGCAGCCAAGCACTACTACTCCTCAGGCTGGCACGAGCCCTCCACCACCACGGAGGTCATCGTCAACAAGGATGCCTACAACTCCTTGCCCAGCGACCTGCAGGCGGTGCTTCACAACGCGGCAGCGGCCTGCAACATCACCTCCCATACCTGGATCGAAGCCCAGAATGGCGATGCCTTGGATGACCTGGTCAATAACCACGGCGTGGCCTTCGAAACCCTCCCCGACGAGGTCATCCGCGCCCTGTTCGAGGCCACGCGGGACATCCTGACGACCGAGGCCAACAAGGATCCATTGGTCAAGCGGATCAATGACAGCTTCTGGGAATTCAAAAAGAAGCATGACGGCTGGCATGCCAACAGCGAGGCCGTCTTTGCCAACACCATCAGCCGCTACGGCCAGGGCATGATCTGATGTTGGCCAGGCGTTCGGCGGCGGTGCAATCAGCAACGCCGAGCGCCTTCCTTCCTGACCCTTCCGGGTAACGCTTACCCCACCTTTGACGTCCGCTGGGTGCCCGCCCAGAGAGGGAGTTGAGATGCTGCGTTTCTGTACCTGGCTCGAGCGTGTGCTCGAGCGAATCACCGGCCTTGCCGGCTTCTTCGGCTGCATGGCCATGCTCATCATGATTGCGTTGATCTTCGGCAACATGCTAAGCCGATACGCCTTAGGCCTGGGCGCGGTATGGGCCCAGGAGCTGGAGTGGTACTTGCTGTCGGTCATGGCGATGATGGGTATCGCCTATGCCATGAAGTTCGACGACCACGTGCGTGTGGATATCCTGTCGAGCCGCTTTAGTCCGGTCGGGATGATGTGGTTGAACCTGGTTACCGCACTCCTGGTGGCGCTGCCGTGTGCGCTGCTGATCATTTACTACAGCTTTCCGTTCGCCGAGACCTCTCTCATTCGCGGTGAGCGTTCTCCGAACTCTTCAGGTCTGCCCTGGCGCTGGATCCCCAAGTCCATGGTGGTGGTCGGCTTCGTCTTTGTGGCGACCGAGTCGCTGCGGCAGGCGCTGGAGAATGGCAGACGTCTCGTTCAACACTACGCTCGGAGAGCCTGATCATGGCCTTGGAATATTACGCACTGGCCATGATCGTGGCCTTTTTCGTGCTGGTGATGACCGGCATGCCGGTCGGCTTCGTGGTGGCCTTCGTCGGCTTCGTCTTCGGCTTCATCGGCTTCGATGGCTGGCTGTTCGAACTGCTGCCTTCTCGCATCTACGGTGTTGTTTCCAACTACACCTTGCTGGCCATACCGCTGTTCGTGTTCATGGGCGTCATGCTGGAGCGCTCCAAGATCGCCGAGCGCATGCTCGACGTAATCGGCCACCTGTGCGGCGGTTTGCCGGGCGGCATGGCCCTGGCGGTGATCATCGTGGGGGTACTGCTGGGAGCGGCGACGGGCATCGTCGGCGCGGCCATCGTTACCCTGACCCTGATGGCCCTGCCCACCCTGGTACGCCGCGGCTACAAGAAGACGGTGGCTTGCGGAACCATCTGTGCCGCAGGCACCCTGGGGCAGATCATCCCGCCCAGCCTGGTGCTGCTGGTGCTGGCCGACATCATGAACCTCTCCGTGGGCAGCCTGTTCGCCGCGGCTCTGGTGCCCGGCCTGCTGCTGGCCGGCATGTACCTGGCTTACCTGCTGGTACTGGCCTTCTTCTTTTCCGCCGATGTGCCCGCCATCGACGAGCAGGAGCGTGCCGCCGTCAGCAAGCTGGAGCTGGGCAAGGACTTCGTCAAGGTCGTGGTGCCGCCGCTGCTGCTGATCTTTGCCGTACTCGGCTCGATCATCGGCGGGGTGGCCGCGCCCACGGAGGCGGCATCGGTGGGGGCCGTGGGTGCCTTGGTGCTGACGATCGTGTCCGGCCGCATGTCGCTCCCGGTGCTCTCCGATACCGTGAAGACCTCCCTGCGCATCAGTTGCATGATCTTCTTCGTGCTGATCGCCTCGCAGGTCTTCGCCCTGGCCTTCCGGGGCCTGGACGGTGAGTTCCTGATCGAAGCGATGTTCGAGTGGGTGCCGGGCGGCATGTACGGCACGCTGATCTTCATGCTGCTGCTGATCTTCTTCCTGGGCTTCTTCCTCGAGTGGATTCAGATCTCCTACATTGCCGTGCCGTTGTTCCTGCCCTTCCTGGCAAGCCAGGGCGACATGTCCATGGTCTGGGTGGCCATCCTTATCGCCATGAACCTGCAGACATCCTTCCTCACGCCGCCTTTCGGCTGGTCGTTGCTGTTCATGAAGGGCGTGGCGCCGCCAGGGATCACCACGGGCGACATCTACAAGGGCGCCATTCCCTTCGTGCTGATCCAGGTTCTTGCCCTGGCACTGATCGTCGTTTTCCCCAATGTGGTGCTGTGGTTGCCGGCGGTGATAGGATGGTGAGTTGGTATAACAGGCCGAGCCGAAACTGAAAATCAGGCCCCGCGAATGCCGATCTATCGTCAAGGCTGGTGGGGCCTTTCGGGTTAACAATAATAATGAAACAGGTACACGCCAGTGTTCACGTTCAGAACCAAACTGACACTGCTCACCTTGCTGCCTCTATTAATACTTAGTGCAGGTGTGACCTTCCTTGCCATACATCAGAGTGCGAGATTGAGCGGGGCGCAATCGGAAATCCTCAAGGATGGTTTGCTGGAAGCCAAGCGGGCTGAGCTCAAGAACTACATGGAACTCGCCTATACGGCGATTCGTGATATATATGAAGATCCTTCGCTGTCCAGAGATATTGCTCAAGGGCTGGTGGCGGATGCGTTCCATCGAATGGAATATGGCTCCGACGGTTACTTCTTCGTCTATGACTACGATGGGCTGAATATTGTCCATCCGCGGCTGGAGCATCTGGTCGGGCAGGACCTATGGAACTTCCGCGACGAGGACGGAAAATTCTTGATCCAGCGACTCATTCAGCAGGCCAGGGAAGGGGGCGGTTTTACCGAGTACCGCTGGGACAAGCCCACCGGAGGGGAATCGGAACTCAAGTTGGGTTACTCCATTGGCCTCGATGACTGGGGCTGGATGGTCGGTACAGGGTTGTATCTGGATGATGTCGAACTGGTCGTCAGCCAGATGGAACGGCACATGGTGGAGAGTGCACGCAAGACCATTCTGCTGATGGCCTTCTTTACTGTCTCCTGCCTGCTCGTCATCGCCGTTCTCGGACTTGCAGTCAATTTGAGCGAAGCACGGGTGGCGAACCGCAAGCTGGTCGACATGGCGCAAAAGACCTTCAGCTTTCTGGAGAAGGAGCGGCGCCGGATTTCCCGCGAACTGCACGACGGTATCAACCAGCTCCTGGTCTCGGCACGCTTCAAGCTGGAGCGTATCGATGACGCCCTGGGCCGGGGAGACCACATTGATGCGTCATCGGCTCTGGCCGCGACCGATCGTATTCTCGAGACGGGAATCCAGGATCTCAGGCGACTGGCCTACGACCTGCGACCCAGCGTGCTCGATGATCTGGGGTTGGTGTCGGCCCTGGAGAGTCTCTGTTCGGACCTGGTGGAGCGCAAGCCCGTGCGGATCCAATTCGAGTCGAGCATTGAGAGTGGGGAGTGTCAGCCGGTGCTGGCTACGGCTCTGTATCGCATCACTCAGGAGAGCCTCCACAACATCGAGAAGCACGCCGGCAAGGCGCATCAGGTCAGGGTAAAATTGCGACGCCGTCGAGGCTGGGTGTGCCTCGAGATTGCCGATGATGGCGAAGGGTTCGCCTGGCGTGCCGGTCAGAGCCATGAGCAGGGGGGAACCGGCCTGGGATTGCGCAATATCCAGGATCGCGTCGATCTGCTGGGTGGGCGCCTGACGATCGATGCGGCGCCCGGCAAGGGCGTGCGTATTCGCATCAAGGTGCCGTTTCAGCGCGTTGCAGCCAGAGCGAATCGGGAGAGAGTCGATGGAAAGGTCTATACGCGTACTTTTGGCGGACGACCATCCGCTGGTGCTGGAGGGGCTGCGCTATCGGCTGGAGACGCAGCAGGGCATTGACCTGATAGGTGAGGCACATTCGGGCCATGAGCTATTGTCGCTGGCCCAGTCGCTGATGCCGGACGTGGTGGTCACCGATATCACCATGCCCGGACTCTCCGGCCTCGAGGCGTGCAAGGTCCTGCAGGAGACCTACCCGGACATCCGGGTGCTGGTGCTGACCATGCACGACAACGAGGAGTACATTCGGCGAGCGGTGGCCTGCGGGGCGGCGGGCTACGTGCTCAAGGATGCCTCGGCGGAGCAGATGGTCTTTGCCTTGCGCGAGGTGGCAGCCGGAGGCAGCCACTTCGGCTCCGGCGTTTCCCGGGTCCTGCTCGCAGAGAAGCAGGAGCGCCTTACGCCTCGCGAGACCGATATCCTAAAGCTGATGTTCGAGGGCATGAGCAGCCGGGATATCGGCGAGGCATTGGCCATCAGTGCACGCACGGTCGAGTCCCATCGCAGCAATATCTATCGCAAGCTCAATACCAACTCAATGGCAGGCCTCTTTCGCTACGCCATGCAGCACGGGCTGGTTGAGCTGGAATAGCCAAACCGGAGCGACGGTTTCAAAGCGAGTTTCCCGTTCAGTCGCCTGTCGCCTGGGCAAGCAGCCAGGTAATCTCCTCGGCCCAGATCTCGGGTTCGATGGTCTCCAGCACCAGCGGAATCTCGTCGATGTCCCACTACCTTGCCGAACTCGTCGAGGGTGGCGGTAAACGCCTCGGGGGTGCGCAGGTCGTAGCTGGCGGCGTCTGGTTGACCCGCTGCTCGATATGCAGCTGTTTGGACGCCGCACCTTCAGTGCCGCCCTGACCATATTGCTGGCAGACTCAAAAAAGTAATCGTTCCCGCATACCTGCGATCAAATCAGGTCGCGTGGGATCTCCTCGTCCCAACTCTTGGAAATAACTCGGCTTTCGCCCTCATAGGCATCCATCGTTGCACGCAAGCGAAAATTTTCTGCATTGGACGTCATCAATGTGCGGGTCATGCTGCGTACTACCCAGTCGCCGCGTCGGAAACTGCGCTCCCACTCGGTCCAGCCGCTCAGGCTGTCGTAGCTGCCGTAGGCATAGGTATAGCGTTCGACAACTCGTGACGAGAGTTCAAGATCGATATCATCGAGGCGGAAAGTGCCTTCGTCATTGATAACTTCGAGTGTAGTCTGATCATTGGCCAGATCACGTATCACTCGCCACGTTTCTTGACTCGGCCGTATCAGGGTCGCGGCTAGTGGCGGCGCGCATTCCGGTGGGTCAAATGGCGTCAGCGCCGCTTCTTCCTGGGGTCGAGGCTCGCGGCATGGCAGGATCAGCCGGCAGCCGGCGGGATGCACTGTCAACTTGACGGGAACTGGCGCCGGCCAGGCCAGCGGCCAGTAACTGCTCGAGAGCGAGAGCCGAATGGCGTGGCCCACGGGAAACTTCTGGGCAATGTGCTTAAGCAGTACGCGTATGTGATAACGCTTGCCGGGCTCCAGTTGCTGGGGAAATTCGTTACTGTCACGGTGGGTCAGGTTGAGCAGGCCATAGGAAATCCGGGTCGCCTTGTCGTCTACTGCAATATCGCTGAGCCTTAGTGCCACCATCGCCACCGGCTGATCGGCTTCGAT
>SKVX01000472.1 GCA_007129225.1 Halomonas sp. | reverse complement strand
CGTTCTCGCTGTGGGTGCATGTCGGGGCCTGGATAGTTGGTTGTTACCCGAGCCTACGGTTTCGCGACCGCCAGGCCAACCACGCTCATGCCGTCTCACGCCCGCTTTACCTGGCGCTGCGGCCCCGGCCCCGTAGCCACAGCCGGTTTTCTCCGCCGGCTAGCGAAGCTCCCTGCGACTTTCGGTCGCGCCCTGCTGGGCCAGCCTCTCCAGCGATACCGGACCCTGCAGGAACTGGAACATCCACGCGAGGGCGCTGGGCAGGCTGGCACGCCAGATCCGCCAGGTATGCCCGCCACTAAGCACTTCCAGGGGCACCAGGCCGGGCTGGTGGCTCCTCAGCGCCTGGTGCACCAGCCGGGCGTGGTGCTCCGCGTTGTAGACGTCACGGTCGCCGGCACTGAGGTAGAGTGGCACGACGATACCCCGCTCCAGATAGCGCTCGAGATAGGCGGTGTAGTTGCGCCGCTGCCATAGGTCGGCATCGAACTGCCCGTTGCCGTCGAGGAAGGCCGGGTGGCGATGCGCCGAGGAGTTGGCGGGAGGAAGCGGATGGTAGCTGGCCGGGCTAAGGGCCGCGGCTGCAGCAAAGAGCTCCGGCCGCTCGAGCACGAAATTGAGGCTGCCATAGCCACCGGCGGAAAGACCCGCCACCCCGCGCCACTCCCGCAGAGGGACTACCTGCCATGTCTCCTCCACCCGGGGCAGTAGATCCTCGAAGAAGGCCGTTCGCGACGCCTCGTTGTAGCCGTCGATCCACCAGCTATAGCTGCCGGGCATCACGATGACCACCGGCGGAATCTCACCCTGGCGAATCAGGCGATCCGCTGTCTCCTTCAGTGCGCCACGCTCGACCCAGTCGGACTCGCTGCCAAAGGAGCCGTGCAGCAGGTAGAGCACCGGATAGGCTAGATTCGACTCCCGGTAGCCCGCCGGCAGATAGAGGGTATAGGCGTAGTCGCGCTCAAGCACCGCCGAATGAAAGCGGTGGTGGGTCACCTCTCCAGCCAAGGCCGGGGCGGTAGCCAGCAGCAGCCCCAACCCCAGGAATAGCCTCGTAGCGCGGCTGATGTTCATGCACGGACTCCCTGTGCCCGGGATCGGATGTAGGAAAAACGGTTCCCAAACGAGGAATTTCCCCTCGTCCACGCTGTCGACAGCACACTGGCGCAGGATGTTCCATCTTTGCTACCCCAACGGAGCTGATTCAACCGGACAGTGCCCACGACACCAGGGAAGGCCCAAGGACCATGAAGCAAATCGAAGAAATCTATTGGCTGCGCTTCTACGGCTGCCTTGCCGTCTTCGCTTTTCACTTGCTCGATCGATTGAACCAGCACATCGACAATGTCTACGTGGACCTGGCTCGCATCCCCACGGTCCTCGGCACGCCAATCTTCATCTTCATCTCGATCTTCCTGTTCGCGGCCCGCTACGCCAGCCATCCGCCCGACGGTTTTCTCATCAAGCGCCTGCAGTATGTGATGGTGCCCTACCTGATCTATGGGCTGATCTATTCGACCACCAACTTCTTGAGCCTTCAGCACGATGGCATCGCTATCGGGTTCTGGGAAAACCTGGTCTTCTATCTGGTCTATGCCGGCTGGCACGGCTATTTCCTGATCATCGCCATGCAGTTCTATGCCTTCTACTGGCTGTATGCCCGCTATGGCCTGGAGCGCTGGCTGAAACCCGGCACCTGGCTGGTGATCGGCAGCCTGATCGGCATGGCCTACTGGGGACTGACCCGACTGTACGGTATCGAGCCACCCGGCTACCTGCTCTGGATAGCCCCCCTGGGTTGGATCTACCTGTTCTTCCTGGCCATGCTGGTGGTGCGCTACTACACCCAACTGGATCCTCCCCGCCTGGATGAGGTGCCGGTACTGAAGCCACTCGCACAACCACGCTACCTGGCGGCCTTCGTTGGCGTCATCGTCCTGCTGACGCTGCCCGGCTGGCTGGAGTACTCCTCCAAGGAGACATGGGTGGTGCCGCTGTTCATCCTGTTCACTCTCAGCGCGGTGACTCGACTTCGCCACCGGCCGGCACCACCGCTGGTCAAGTACATCAACCAGTACTCCTTCGGCATCTATCTGGCCCACCCGATGTTCTTCGCCATGGTGGACGCGGTGAATGACGTCCTGGCCATGCCCCTGCAGGTGTATGTCGTATCGTTGGTCGTGGTCGGCCTTGCTGGGTCCATCTGGCTGAATCAACTCGCGAACCTCACTCGCTGGGGCGGCATGCTGTTCGGCAAGCGACTCTTCGTGCCGGGTACCCAGCAGACGCCAACGGGTCAATTGCGCTAATCTGGAAACCTGACCCACCATCTCTGCCTGCAAGGGAGACCTACCATGAGTGAGCGCATTTCGCTCGTGATCGTGCCAGTGGATGGCTCACCCACCGCCGACGCTGCCACACGTCACGCCGCGATGCTGGCCCGCCTGCTGCAGGCATCGCTGCAGCTGCTGCATGTGATGCCGTTGAATCCCCCAGAACTCAGCGACCTGCCCGCCAACCGGCTAGCCGAAGCCGACCGGGACCGCTCACTGCGCCTGGAAGCCGCCAGAAACGCCTTTTCCCGTGCCAGGCAGTCCATCGATCCAACGCTTGAGACGACCGTCGACGAGGTGACCCTGGAGGACGACACCTTCATTCGCCATCCGGCACGCGCCATCGTCG
Source organism: Halomonas sp. (assembly GCA_007129225.1). Lineage (GTDB taxonomy): Bacteria > Pseudomonadota > Gammaproteobacteria > Pseudomonadales > Halomonadaceae > Halomonas. Next base: position 4,715 of record SKVX01000472.1, on the reverse strand, counting down.
AACACGCCCGGCGCCAGGAGGCCTGCCTGCTGGTGATAGGCGCCCGTCATCTCAGCGATATGGGCAAGTTCGTGGAGGGCAGCGTCAGCAACGAGGTGGTTCACAAGGCTCCCTGCCCGGTCACGGTGGTACATGCCGAAGCGGCCCCCGAGGATATTCAACGTATCGGCCGCGTGCTGCTGCCGGTGGACGGCTCACGGCACAGCGACAGCGCCGCCCTCCTGGCAGGTGACCTGGCGCGCAGTGCCGATGCGGCGGTGGAGCTGCTGTTCTGTCGCCCGGGGGGCAAGCCACCGCAGCAGGCTGACGACCCCACCGACGAGGCGGAGCGCATCTTCAACCGCGCGCGCAAGGTGCTGGGCGATGTGCCGGCGGGCATCATCGAGCAGGTGCTGGCCGGCGAACGCTATGCCGAGGCCATCATCCAGCAGGCTCGGCGCCACGAGGACTATCCGGTTATCGTGATGGGCCGCCGTGGGCTTGGCACATGGCGGGAAAAGCTGCTGGGAAGCGTCAGCCATCGGGTGATCGACCAAGCGTCGTGCCCGGTGACCGTTGTCGTATGAGCCGGCCGAGGCCTGTCAGCCACCGGCTTCGTAGGCCGCCTTCAGACGATAGAACTCGGTGACGATGGCGTCCATGGCTGAGGCGTCATAGTCGCACAGCCCGCTGACAACCAGCTTTTTCGAGCCGCTGCCGACCTCGGCCCCACCATCGGTAATGCGGAATTGCAGGGTCACGTCGCCGCGCTTGCCGTTCACCGCCATGCTCGAGTCCACCAGCTCGAGCGAGGGCCGCTCCAGGTCCATTCTTTCCAGCGAGAAGCCCATGCTGTCGTAGATCACCAGCGGCCGGCGCGGGTTGAACATGACGCCCTTCTCCTCGAGCAGCGGCTTGAGCACATGGGGGAAGTTCTTGCCCGAGAACGCCACATAGCAGCGGGTGAAGGCCTCCACCGCAGACTCGTCCCGGGTCGTTTCACCGCTGCGCGTCACATCAAGATAGCGCTTTCCCTCATCGTCGCTGACACCGATGTGCCCGCTTTCATCCTCCTCCAGGCGCAGCGTGACTCCATCACCGACCATGCTTCGGAAACGAAAATCCATTTCCCGCGAAAGGCCAAAGCGGCTCAGAACGAGTGCAAACAGCAGGTCGCCGGGGACGCAGAATCGCCGCGCCTGGGGATCATGAATGGGGTTGAAGTCGCCGGCAATGCCCTTGGCGAAATCGCTCGCCTGCTGTGCGGTGATGCGAATGCGCGAATCCGTTTGCGTATAGTAAGTATCAAGAAACATATGTGGTCCGACCTGCCCTGGATGATGTGCCACAAAAAGTAACGATGATGATGCCATAAATTCCCCGAGTGCGAAGCCACCGGGAGCATGGCACCGATCGACAAGGAGAAGGCAGCCGCCTGACGATGCCCCAGACCAAGGAAAAAATACCCTATCCCAGCCGGCTACGTGCCCGGTTCCTGTTCTGGTCTCTCTCCAGCCTTCTGATGCTGCTGGTGTCGGCTCTGGTCGGGACCAATCTCCTGCTCAGCAGCGCATGGACCCAGGACTGGATCGACCGCCGCCTGCCCCATGTGACGGTGGCCTGGGATACCGGATGGAGCCTCTGGCCGGGACAGCTGCATCTTCAAGGCCTGACCATCGAGCGTCACGCCGACGAACTGCCTCTCTACCTGGCGGTGGATGAGGCCGAGGTGCGTATCTCGGCAGCCGGGCTGATCCGTCGGCAACTGACCCTGCCGACGCTCGACGCCCAGGGTATTCGCCTGCTGCAGTTAGGAGCCCACCGCCTGCTGGGCGAGGGCCAGCTGCAAGCCAGGGGCCTGGAACTGGCGACGCGGCGAGTTGGCGCCGAATCGCTCCGGCTGACACTCGATGCCGGCTCCCTATGGCGCAACGACACCCTGCTGGCCGACGACCTGGAACTGGAAACAGCGCTGAACGTGGCCACCTTCGACCCCACAACAGGCCTGGATCGCCAGCAGTTGAGCCGGGTATCAGGACGCCTTTCCCTGGCCGGGCGCGCCGATGCCTGGGATGTGTTCAACCCCTATCTCCAAGCCACGCCCTGGCTCACGGTGGAAGGCAGGGGGGGCCTCACCGCCGAGCTGTCGCTGCGCGGTGGCGAGCTGAGCACGGGGAGTGAAGTGACCCTGGACTCGCCGGAGCTGGCGGTTGAACTCGATGAGGCCGCCCTGCTGGACGGCGAACGTGACAGCGAAGCTCGGCAACGGATTTCCGGCCGGGGCCTGGCCAGCCTCAAGATTCATGCCGGGGAGGCGTCACCACAGCCCCACCTCGAGGTGACTCTGGAGGATGTGGTGATGCGCCCCCTCGGATCAGATGAGGAGGCACCGCTGCTGACCAGCCGGCACTTCACGATATCGGCCCGCCTCGAGAGCGCCGACCTCACCGCGCCACCGGCCCCGCCCGACTCGGCACGCATGGCCTGGCGTGGGGCCGAAGTCCCCGACGTTAGCCGCCTGTCGCGCTACCTTCCACCCGGCCTGCCGCTGACGCTTCATGCCGGGTCGGCACTGTTGGACGCTCGGTTCGAGTATCGAGAGGGCAGACTCGAGGGTCGAGCCGACCTTGACGGTAGCGACATCGCGATGACACTGATGGAGCAGTCCCTCGTCGGCGAGCTGGCACTGGGGATGAACCTTGCCGACCTGGACCCGGTGGCTTCCCGCCTGGACCTCTCGGGCAGCCGGCTAAGGGTGGCGGCAGCCCGAGAGGTTCCGGCAGGCGAAGCGACTCCCATGGTCACCGAGCTGACCTTTCCCCAGGCCAGCTTCACCACGCGTGAACCGCTCACGACGTGGCATTCGGAGGGCGACCCGGTATCCCTGGACGGTTCCCTGACCGTGGTTGGGCACGTATCGAACCTGGCTTTTCTGGATGTCTTCCTGGAAGACGCCTTCGGCGGTCGCGGCCTGACTCTGGACGGCGCAGGCCGGCTGTTCGCCGACCTGCGATTCGAGAATGGTTATCCCGTGGCGGGCGGCAGCATGACCGTCGAGGCATCGGCTCTAGAGACACGCTTCCTCGACTTTCACGCCGAGGGCCGGGGTCGACTCATCGCCCGTCTGGTGGAGGCGGCCGATGGACCCGCCGCAGAACTGCAGCTCGAACTGGAACAGGCGCGGCTGACCCGGGGCCAGGACACACGCCCCCTGCTGCTGGCACCGTCACTCGACCTGACCGCCGACATCGATACGCCAACGAGGGATCATGCCGCACGCAGCGCGACCCTCAGGCTGAGCTGGCCGGAAGCGGCCGTGCCCGATGTGGCGGTGTTCGCTCGTCACATGCCCGAGTCGTCGCCGTTGCGACTGTTAAGCGGCAGCGCCGCAAGCCGGGGTCAACTGATCTTCGATGCCAGCGGGGTACGGGGGGAGGTCACACTGACCGGACAAGACATCCGCACCGGCCTGCTCGACACCGAGGTACTGGGTGCCCTCAGCCTGGAACTGCTGCTAGCTCATGCCAGCCTGGACGGACGCCTGCTCGACCTCTCCGGCTCACGTTTCACCCTGGCGATGGATGACGACGATGAAGCACAGCGCCTGACGACTAGGCTATTGGCCCGCCAGGCCCGCTTCACCCACCCCTTCGGCGGTGACGGACAGGTTCCCCGGACCCACCTGGTAATGGACGGGAGCGTTGACCGCCTCGGCTTTCTCGACCGCCTGCTACCAAGGGCCCACGGCCTGACGCTGCGAGGCGCCGGCCAGCTGCAGGCCGACCTCGACCTGGTAGGCCATGAACCCCAGCCCGGCAGCCGGGTGAGGGTGGATGCCAATCACCTCGCTGTCACCTTCCTCGACTATCGCGTTGCCGGCAGCGGGAGGCTGGAGGCCTTCGTCGAAGGTGACACGGCCGAGCCCGAAGCGCGACTGGCACTCAACCTGCCCCGTCTCTCGCTGGGGCGGCGGGACGGCACGGCCGAGTACCTGAACGGCCGGCACTTCCGGCTCGAAACCACCCTGCCTCGCTTAACCGTCGACCCGGAGACGATACCGGTGGAAGCCATCACGACCCGAGTCGAGCTGCCCATCGCCGAAGTGGAGGATATTGCCGCCTACAGCGACTACCTCCCCGCGGGGGCCGGGATCGAACTGCTCGGAGGCAACGCCAGCCTGACGGCCGACCTGCAGCTGGAGGGCCTCCAAGCCCAGGGCGACCTGACGCTCAGGGCGTTCAATAGCGACCTGCGCGTCGGCGAACAGCGACTCCGGGGCGACCTCTCACTCGATACCCGGCTGCGGGAGGGCGATCTCGAGACGCTGACCTTCGATGCCGCCGGCACCCGTCTACGCCTGGACAATGTCATGCATGAAGATGCCGAGGGGCGGCGGGTGCAAGGCTGGTGGGCTCAGCTCGACCTGGAGCGAGGTCGGCTGACCTGGCAACAGCCGATGAGCCTGTCGGCTCGATTCGGGCTTGCCATGCGTGACTCGGGGCTGCTGGCCAACCTGTTCTTGTCCCGCGCCGGGGAGCGACCAAGACTGGCTCGCCTGCTGACCGTGCCAATGATTAACGGCCATGCCGATGTCGATCTGTCCGACAACAGGCTACACGTCAGTGACCTGCGTCTGACCGGACGCAACCTGGAGATACTGGCCGACCTGCGTCTCATCAATGATATCGCCCGGGGAGAAATGTATGCTCGCTTCGGGGCATTGCGGATAGGCCTTG
>SKVX01000309.1 GCA_007129225.1 Halomonas sp. | reverse complement strand
CTCCCTATAGTCGCAGCCATCGGTCATCGCGAATGTGATCGAGATTCCAAGCTGGATGCCAGCGCTGCGAAATAGTGGAGAGAGAAACATGAAACTGAAGGTAATGGCTGCTGCCGTCATCGGCGCCTCGTTCATTTCGATGCCTGTCCTGGCGGATGTCGATCCCGATCTGCCCGACTACGAGACCGTCAGCGGTATCTCCGGCAACATGACCAGCATCGGCTCCGATACCCTCAACAACCTGATGACCCTGTGGGCCGAGGAGTTCGCCGGCTTCTATCCCAACGTCAATATCCAGATCCAGGGCGCCGGCTCCGGCACCGCGCCGACCGCGCTGACCGAGGGCACCGCCCAGTTCGGCCCCATGAGCCGCGAGATGCGCACTTCCGAGATCCAGTCCTTCGAGGAGCGCTTCGGTTATCCGCCGACCATGGTACCGGTGGCCATCGACGCCCTGGCGGTCTACGTCAACCAGGACAACCCGATAGAGAGCCTGACCATCCCCCAAATCGATGCAATCTTCTCCGATACCCGCCGCTGCGGCTATGACGAGGACATCACCCGCTGGGGCCAGTTGGGCCTGGACGGCGCCTGGGAGAACCGCGACTTCACCCTGTACAGCCGCAATGCCGTTTCCGGCACCTACGGCTTCTTCGCCGAGAACGCCCTTTGCGGCGGCGACTTCAAGGCCTCGATCAACGAGCAGCCGGGTTCCGCCTCGGTGGTGCAGGGCGTCAGCGAGTCGGTCAACGGCATCGGCTACTCCGGCATCGGCTACATCACCTCCCAGGTGCGTGCGGTGCCGGTAGCACGTGACGAAGGTGAAGAAGCCTTTACCGTGGACAACGAGAACTATCCGCTGGCGCGCTACCTGATGGTCTACGTCAACAAGCACCCCAACGAAGACCTGGATCCGCAGCAGGCCGAGTTCCTGCGCATGATCCTGTCGCGTCAGGGCCAGGAAGTCACCAACCGTGACGGCTACATCCCGCTGCCCGAGGCGGTTGCCAGTCGCGTGCGCGGTGAGCTGGGCCTCGACTGATCCGAGTGATCGAGCGGGCCATTCAAGGGGCGCTTCGGCGCCCCTTTCGCATGCATGAGGGCAGCACTGTCACGGATCTGTCATCTATGCCCCTTACGCTTGCCCTACCTTTCGCACTCCCCGGGACTGCCAATCCATCATGAATGACATTTCCCAGTCACCACAACGTCGTCAAATCGCCCCGGGCGGGCGGCGCTCGCTGCTGCCCTCACCCGAGCAGCGCGAGCGGCTGCGCAAGCGGCGCGCCTTCAAGGATCACGTCTCACGCTACGGTATCGGCATTGCCGGGATCGGCGTGGTCGCCGCCCTGGCGATGATCTTCGTCTATCTGTTCTCCGAAGTGGCGCCGCTGTTCCGTTCCGCCACGGTCGACCCCCAGGCCAGCTATAGCGTGCCGGGTGTCGACGCCGACGACGAACTGGTGCACCTGAGCCTGGAGCGCTATAACCAGCTGGGTACCAGCTTCTCCCAGCTAGGTAATGTCACCTTCTTCGAGGCTGAGGACGGTGCCATCCGCACCCAGCTTGCGCTGCCGATCCCGGAGCAGGCGACGACCACGGCGGTGGCCACCGCCGTCGCCAATGCCAATGCGGTGGCCTATGGCTTCGATAACGGTCAGGTGTCGCTCGGGGTACTGGAGTATGCGCTCTCCTATCCGGATAACCTGCGCCATATCGAGCCCGACCTGGCCCTGCCGCTGGGCGATGAGCCGATCACCCTCGATGAGCAGGGGCGCGCCATCGAGGTACTCGGTGTGCAGGTCAGCGATCGCGGCACCTATATTGCCGCCGCCACCGAGGACGGCGAGCTGCTGCTGGCCTCATTCCAGCGGCGCGAGAACCTGATGACCGGCGAGGTCAGCATCGAGCAGGACACGGTCACGCTGCCGGCCTTCGACGGCGAGCCGCGCCAGATCCTCATCGACGGTCGCTTCCGCCATCTCTACGTGGGCGATGACGCTGGCCGGATCCACCACTACGACATCGGCAACCTCGACAGCGTCGACTACCTGGGTGCCGTACAGGTCACCGACCAGGGCCAGGTCACCAGGCTGGCCTATCTCAACGGCACGGTGTCGATCATTGCCGGGACCAGCGACGGCCAGGTGCGCCAGTACTTCCCGGTGCGTCAGAGCAGCGGGCAGCACAGCCTCGAGCACATCCGCGACTTCGCCCGCTACCAGGGCGCCATTACTCATATCGAGCCGGAGTACAACCGCCACGGGTTCCTGGTCGGCGACGACCAGGGCTACCTCGGTATCCACCACACCACCGCCGGGCAGGATGTCTTTCAGGCCCGCATGACCGAGGGGCCGCTGAGCCGGATCGCGGTCTCGCCGGTGAATACCATGGCGCTGATCGTCGATGACCAGCGCCAGCTTCAGCGCGCCGAGGTGCAGAATCGCCACCCGGACATCTCGCTGTCGTCGCTGTGGGGCAAGGTCTGGTACGAGGGACGCAGCGAGCCGCGCTATATCTGGCAGTCCACCGCCTCCACCGATGCCTTCGAGCCCAAGATGAGCCTGATGCCGCTCACCGTCGGCACCCTCAAGGCGGCCTTCTACGCCATGCTGTTCGCCACCCCGCTGGCGCTGATGGGAGCGGTCTATACCGCCTACTTCATGACCCCCAAGCTGCGCGGCAAGGTCAAGCCTACCATCGAGATCATGGAGGCGCTGCCGACGGTGATCCTCGGCTTCCTCGCCGGCCTGTGGCTGGCGCCCTTCATCGAGGGCAGCCTGCCCGCGGTGTTCAGCGTGCTGCTGCTGATGCCGCTGGCGATGCTGGCCTTCGCCTATGCCTGGAGCCGACTGCCGGAGCGCATTCGTCGGCTGGCGCCGGAGGGCTGGGAAGCGGCGCTGCTGGTGCCGGTGATCCTGCTGGTGGGCTGGTTCTGCGTGGCGATGAGCCCGCACCTGGAAATCTGGCTGTTCGACGGCAACATGCGTCAGTGGTTGACCGACATCGGCATCGTCTACGACCAGCGCAACGCCCTGGTGGTAGGCATCGCCATGGGCTTTGCGGTGATCCCGACGATCTTCTCGATCGCCGAGGACGCGGTATTCAACGTACCGCGCCACCTGACCCAGGGCTCGCTGGCGCTGGGCGCCACCCGCTGGCAGACGGTGCTGGGCGTGGTGTTGCCCACCGCCAGCCCCGGGATGTTCTCGGCGGTGATGATGGGCTTCGGCCGTGCGGTGGGCGAGACCATGATCGTACTGATGGCCACCGGCAACAGCCCGATCATGAATTTCAATATCTTCGAGGGCATGCGCACCCTGTCTGCGAATATCGCCGTCGAACTGACCGAAACCGCGGTGGGCTCGAGCCACTTCCGGGTGCTGTTCCTTGCCGCACTGGTCCTGCTGGCCATGACCTTCGTGGTCAATACCCTGGCCGAGATCATTCGCCAGCGCCTGCGCAAGCGCTACAGCAGCCTCTAATCCCGGGAGTCGATGATGAAGCAATGGTACAAGAGCGGCGCCCCCTGGATCTGGCTGAATGCCGGGGCGGTTGCGATCTCCGTGATCATGGTCGTGGGGCTGATTGGCCTGATCGCCGTGCGCGGCCTGAGCCACTTCTGGCCGGCCGAGATCGTCGAGTTCCAGGTCGGTGACCCGGAGCTGGGATTGGGCCAGATGGTGGTCGGGGAGCACGTGCGCTCCCAGACCATTCCGGTTCAGGTGGCGCGGGATGCCGGCATCGCCGTCCCGCCGGAACTGGGTGAGGGCGACCTGGTGACTCGCCACTTGATCAAGCAGGGCAATCGCGACGTTACCGGACGCGACTTTGCCTGGTACCCCGAACTGCAGATGAGCGAATGGCAGACGCCCCCCGACGCCATGGTGCTGGAGCGCCGCGAGTGGGGGGACTTCTTCGGCTATCCGCTGCGTCTCCTCGAGAATGGCGAGGTGGTCGCCGAGGGCGAGGGGTTGTGGGACGAACTGCAGGCGCGGATTGTCCGCGGCAATGAGCTATTCCGCGAGATACGCCGCATCGAGCGCCGCGACGTGGGAGTGATCAGCGAGCGCATGGAAGCGCTGCGCCTGCAGCAGCGCGGCCTGCAGCGTGACCCGGATATCGCGCCGGAGGCACTCGCCGATGAGCTGGAGCGCATCGAGGGCGAAGGTGCCTCGCTGCAGGCGGAGTTCCAGGTGTTGCGCGAGGAGCTCGATGTACTGCGACAGGCGAGCCGCCGGGACGTGCTGGTGGCCAGTGTGGCCGGTGGCGAGGAGGTCGAGATCAGCGTCGGCGAGATCGTGCGCGCGGTGCAGCCCAACAGCATGTCGTTGGGTGCCAAGGCGGCGGCCTATGTGCAGCAGTTCTGGGCCTTCGTCAGCGGTGAGCCCCGCGAGGCGAATACCGCCGGCGGCATCTTTCCGGCGATCTTCGGCACCGTGACCATGGTGCTGCTGATGTCGCTGATCGTCAGTCCCTTCGGCGTACTGGCGGCCATCTACCTGCGCGAGTACGCCAAGCAGGGCCCGCTGCTCAAGTTGATCCGGATCTCGGTCTACAACCTCGCCGGGGTGCCCTCCATCGTCTACGGGGTATTCGGCCTGGGCTTCTTCGTCTACACCCTGGGCGGCTCCCTCGATGAGCTGTTCTATTCCGACCGCCTGCCCTCGCCCACCTTCGGCTCGCCGGCGCTGATCTGGGCCTCGCTGACCCTCGCGCTGCTGACCCTGCCGGTGGTCATCGTCTCCACCGAAGAGGGGCTGGCAAGGATTCCCTCCTCGGTGCGCCAGGGCAGCCTGGCCCTGGGTGCCACCAAGTCCGAGACGCTGTGGAAGGTGGTGGTGCCGCTGGCCACCCCGGCGATGATGACCGGAATGATCCTGGCCATTGCCCGGGCGGCGGGCGAGGTGGCGCCGCTGATGCTGGTGGGCGTCGTCAAGCTGGCACCGACGCTGCCGGTGGATGGCAGCTTCCCCTTCGTGCATCTGGATCGCCAGATCATGCACCTGGGCTTTCATATCTACGACGTCGGCTTCCAGAGCCCCAACGTCGAGGCCGCGCGGCCGCTGGTCTACGCCACGGCGCTGGTGCTGGTGATCCTGATCATCGTGCTCAACATGACCGCCATCAGCATCCGTAACCGGCTACGCGAGCGCTACCGCGCCGCGTCCGACTGACGCCAACCCGACTGCATGGCGGCGGCCCGGGCCGTCGCCACAACACCCAAGAGGCGAGAGATGACTACCATGACGTCAGCCATGACCACCGCCAGCCATCGCGACGCCATGCTCGGCATGGGCAAGACCACCTTCAAGGTGCGCGACCTCAACCTGTACTACGGCAAGGACCAGGCGCTCAAGGGCATCGACCTGGATATCCCGGCCAACAAGGTGACCGCCTTTATCGGCCCCTCGGGCTGCGGCAAGTCGACCCTGCTGCGCTGCTTCAACCGCATGAACGATCTGGTCGACATCTGCCGCATAGAGGGCGAGATCCTGCTTGACGACGAGAACATCTACGACCGCGGCGTGGATGTCGCCGAGCTGCGCCGCAAGGTGGGCATGGTGTTCCAGAAGCCCAACCCCTTTCCCAAGTCGATCTACGAGAACGTCGCCTACGGCCTGCGCCTGCAGGGCGTCAACAACAAGTCGGTGCTCGATGAGGTGGTAGAGCGCTCGCTGCGCGGTGCGGCGCTGTGGGACGAGGTCAAGGACCGGCTCGGCGACAACGCCTTCGGACTCTCCGGCGGCCAGCAGCAGCGCCTGGTGATCGCCCGGGCCATCGCCATCGAGCCGGAGGTGATCCTGCTCGACGAACCGGCCTCGGCGCTGGACCCGATCTCGACGCTGAAGATCGAGGAGCTGATCCACGAGCTCAAGGAGCAGTACACCATTCTCATCGTCACCCACAACATGCAGCAGGCGGCGAGGGTCTCCGACTACACCGCCTTCATGTACCTCGGCGACCTGGTCGAGTTCGGTGAGACCAACACCATCTTCACCGAGCCGGAGAAGAAGCAGACCGAGGATTACATCACCGGACGCTATGGATGATGCCGGCACCCACCGTCGTCACTTCCACCGGGTCGCCGGGTGCGATAGCGCTGTCATTGAAATGACATGATATCGTGCTGTTATCGTCATCGACCCGCTACTGAGCTAGAGGCCCCGAATGACAGCCAAGACCGTTCTGATCGTCGATGATGAAGCGCCGATCCGCGAAATGATTGCCGTGGCCCTGGAAATGGCCGACTACCGGGTGCTCGAGGCCGATAACGCCCAGACCGCCCACGCCATGGTCGTCGACCACCAACCCGACCTGCTGCTGCTCGACTGGATGATGCCCGGCACCAGCGGGATCGAACTGGCCCGTCGCCTCAAGCGCGAGACCGCCACCAGCGAGCTGCCGATCATCCTGCTCACCGCCAAGGGCGAGGAGGACAACAAGATCCTGGGGCTCGAGGCCGGCGCCGACGACTACATCACCAAGCCCTTCTCGCCGCGGGAACTGGTGGCCCGGCTCAAGGCCGTGCTGCGCCGTTCCACCCCGAAGGGGGTGGAAGACCTTGTCGAGGTCGAGGGGCTGCAGCTCGACCCGGTCAGCCACCGGGTCAGCGCCAACGGCAAGTCGCTGGAAATAGGGCCCACCGAGTACCGCCTGCTGCAGTTCTTCATGACCCACCAGGAGCGAGCCTATACCCGCGGCCAGCTGCTGGACCAGGTGTGGGGCGGCAATGTCTATGTCGAGGAGCGCACCGTGGATGTGCATATCCGTCGCCTGCGCAAGGCCCTGGGCGATGACCACCAGCATCTGATCCAGACCGTGCGTGGCACCGGCTACCGTTTTTCCATCAAGGTCTGACATGCGCCTATGGAGCCATGAAATCTGGCGGCTAGGGCTGTTGGCCGGGGCCGGCGGCCTGATCGGCTGGTTCTTCTCGGCCTTCGGGCTCGGCCTTGCCGCCGGCATGGGCGTCTACCTCTACCGCCACCTGTGCCGGCTTCGCGCCCTTCACCGCTGGCTCACCCGCAACCCCCAGGCCGAGCCACCCGCCGCCAATGGCCTGTGGGGGGAGCTGTTCGATCGGCTCTACCGCTATCAGAAAGGCCAGCGCCATACCCAGGAACGGCTTCGCACCACGCTCAAGCGCATCCAGGAGTCCTCCGAAGCCATGCGCGACAGCGTGGTGATGCTTGACCAGCATGGTGACCTGGAGTGGTGGAACGGCGCCGCCGACCGCATGCTGGGCCTGCGCACCCACCAGGATCGCGGCCAGCACATCACCAACCTGGTGCGCGATCCGCGCTTCGTCGCCTACTTCAATGCCCGCGACTACCGTGACCCCCTGACGCTTCCCTCGCCCATCGACGAGCGGATGGTCCTGCAGATCCAGATCACCCTCTACGG
>SKVX01000081.1 GCA_007129225.1 Halomonas sp. | reverse complement strand
GCTGATGGGCAGCGACTGGCCGGGTAATGTTCGTGAGCTGGAGAACTGGCTCGAGCGGGCCTGGCTCTCCAGTGCCGGGGATGTGATCGAAGCCCCCACCCTGGGCGAGCCGTCGGAGAGCCAGGCAGCCAATCGTACTTCACCCGAAGCCAATGCTCCCTTGGCGATGGCGGAGAATGAGACGCTCAAGGCGTACCTGGCTCGTACCGAACGCCAGGTACTGGCGACGCTGTGCCGACAGCTGTCGAGTACCTATGCCATGGCCGAGCGACTGGGTGTCAGCCAGCCCAGTGTGGTGCGTAAGCTACATCGTCATGGACTACGTATCGAACGCACGCATCGCTAGCGCTTCATTTCCGCCAGTGCCTTCTCGAGGATCTCGAAGCGCCCGGGCTGGAGGGCGTCTTCCACGGCGGTGATGCGCAGGATGTGACCCAGGTCCGGGTGGGCGGGGCGGGCGATGAGTCGGCCGGCCTCGAGCAGTTCGCGGTTGAGCCGTTCACCCAGTTCGGCGCTCGGCAGCCGCAGGGCGATGAAGTTGGTGGCGCTGGGCAGTACCTCTGCACCCTGCTGCCTGAAATGGTCGGCAAGCCGCTCGCGGCGCTCCTTGACGTCACTGACGTGCTGGCGCACCTCCTCGCTGTGATCCAGTACCGTCTCGGCCGCCGCCAGGGTCAGAGTCGAGACCGCATAGTGGATGCGCACCTTCATCATTATTTCGAGTGTCTCGGGCTCGGCGATGGCATAGCCGATCCGCAGGCCGGCCAGGCCATGGGCCTTGGATAGCGTGCGCAGGCGAATCACGCCGGTCAGCACCTCCCGGCTGAAGGGGGCGTCGGCATCATCGCGAAAGTCATGGTAGGCCTCGTCCAGCAGCAGCCAGCAATCCTCGGGCAGTTCGGCACGTAGCCGGCGAATGGCCTCATCGCTGTGCAGGTGGCCGCTGGGGTTGTCGGGGTTGGCGAGATAGACGAGTCGCGCCTGTTCTCGCCTTGCGGTATGCAGCAGGGCGTCGAGGTCGGGGGCGAGCAGGCCGGGCTCCTCCGCATAGGGGATCTCGATCAGGCGACAGCCCTGTCCCCGGGCAAAGTAGCCGAAGGTGGGGTAGGTGCCGCCGGCGCTGACCACCGTGCAGCCTGTGGTCGTGGTGGCACGCAGCGCCAGGGCGATCAGGCTGTCGGCGCCGGCGTCCACCAGGGTGGCCTCCAGCGGGTAGCCATGCAGGGCGCAAAGGCGCTGGCGCACCCCAAGCGCCTCCGAGTCCCCGTAGCAGTAGACATGCTCGACCATGGCATCGCCGAAGCGCTCGCGCAGGGCGCGGTGGGGCATGTCCAGGCCTTCGTTGGAGCCCAGCCGATGGGGTATCTCGCGGCCGATCCGTCGCTCCAGCACCTTGATGCCGGGGAAGGGGTTGCTGGGGCCGGAACCGGTCAGGTGGTCGGGGAAGCGGGGCATGCGGGTCTCCCGTTGGATGATGAATGAAGGATGGGGCCTGGCGTCATGTCATTGGCTTTCGCTGGGTCATGACGATCGCCACGGCGGACAGGGTCAGGACCAGCGCCACCAGGATCTGGAGGGTAAAGGGCTCTCCCAGCAGCACCACGGCGCTGGAGACCCCGACCACCGGTATGATCAAGGTGCTGATGGTGGACTGGCCGATGGTCAGCCGATTGACGTTGCGAAACCACAGCATCTGGGCCAGGCAGATGGCAAAGACAAGATGATAGCCCAGCCCCAGCCAGGTGGTGGACCGCCACTCGAGCGGTGAAGGTGGCGACTCCAGCCCTGCCGCCAGCACCAGCATCGGCACGGCGCAGATGGCGAACTGCCAGCCGGTGATGGCTACGGGATGGCCCTGCCAGCCGCCGCGGCGTTTGATCAGTACGGTGCCCAGCGCCCAGGACAGGGCGGCGCACAACACGAAGAGGGGGCCGACGAGCCCCTCCGAGCCGGCCTGCCAGGCGGCCGGGCCAAGGAGTATCAGCAGGCCCGCCTGGCCCAGGGCGAGGCCCAGCCACTGCCGCCGGGTGATACGCTCGCCGAGGATGCCGATGGCCATCAATAGCGCCCAGCAGGGCATGGTGAAGGCAATGATGGCCGCCTGGGAGGTGGGCATGTGCAGCTGGCCGAATGCGGTGCCGACATTGAAGCCGAGAATGGTGAAGAGTCCGGCAATCACCAGCCAGGGCCACTCCTCGGTACTGATGGCCAATGGCAATTGCCGAACCCAGGCCCAGCCGAGCAGCATCATGGCACCGACGGTAAAGCCGATGGCCCTGAGACTGAACGGGGGGATGTCCATCAGGCTGAAGCGTACCGCAGGCCAGTTGCCTCCCCAGAACAGACCGATAGCGCCAATCAACAGCGCCGTCGTGACGCCGGTGCGTTGCAGCAGGGCGGGGGAAGCAGGAGCCGTCATGGCGGCTAGGCCTCCGGGGCCAGTACCTTGTGGCGGTTGAGCAGGTTGCGAGGATCCAGGGCCTGTTTCAGGGTGCGCATCAAGGCGATCTCCTCGGGAGTGCGCGAGAGTGCCAGGTAGTCACGCTTCTCCAGCCCGACGCCATGCTCTGCGGAAATCGAGCCGCCCAGTTCGGCCAGCGGGCTGTAGACCAGCTGCTCCACGGCCCGGCGCGCCTCAGCTGCGGCGCTACCCACGCTAATGGAGACGTGGAGGTTGCCGTCCCCCAGGTGGCCGAACACCACCATGCGCCCCTGGGGCCAATCCCGGCGCAAGGTGGTTTCAAGCCGATCCGTGTAGGCTTCCATCTCTGGGATGGGCAGACTGATATCGAAGGTGAACAGCGGCGCCAGGTTGAGGATCAGTCCCTCGATATCCTCGCGGATAGCCCAGATGCCGCGTCGTTGTGTATCGGATTGGGCCAGCACGGCGTCGACGATCAGACCGGACTCGAAGGCGGACTCCAGCGCCTGGCCGAAGCGCGCAGCGTTGGTCTCATCGTCGACCCCCAGAGACTCGACGATCACGTAGAATGGCGAGTCGCTGGACAGGGGTGGTGTATGCCGACCGCTCTCCACGGTGAGCAGTGCGTAGTGGTTGCGCCACATGACCTCGAAGGTGCCGAGACTGCCACCCAGGTTGTGGCCCATGTGCTGCAGGAGCCCGGTGAGAGCCTCGAACGAGGGGCAGGCGACCAGTGCGGTCTGTTCGCTGCTCATCTTCGGCTGGAGCCTTAGCACCGCCCGGGTCACGATGCCCAGCGTGCCTTCGCTGCCGATGAAGAGCTGCTTGAGGTCGTAGCCGGCATTGTTCTTGAGCATGTGGTTCATGGAACTGACTACGGTGCCGTCGGCCAGCACGGCTTCGAGCCCCAGCACCTGCTGGCGCATCATGCCGTAGCGAATGACCCGCACGCCGCCGGCATTGGTGGCGATATTGCCGCCGATGGTGCAGGAGCCACGCGCCCCCAGGTCCAGTGGGAACTGGAGGTCATGTTCTTCGGCAAGCTCCTGCACCCGCTGGAGCGGCACGCCGGCCTCGACGGTCATGGTGTTTCCCACCGGGTCGAAGGCTTCGATGGCGGTCATCCGTTCCAGCGAGATGGCGACTTCGTCCGGGGAGGCTTCTCCGCCATGCACCAGACCGGTCAGGCCGCCATGGGTCACCACCGGCTGGTTGGCGCCATGGCACAGCCGCATCACGGCGGAGAGTTGGCGAGTATCGGCGGGCCGCACGATGGCGCCTGCCTGGCAGGGGGCACCGGTCATCCAGTCCACCCGTCGCTGGCTGACGTCGGTGCCGGTTAGCACATTGCCTGGGCCAACCACGGCAGCGATCTCCGTGAGTAAGGCTTCCATTCGCATTCGATGTCCTTGTACGTTCACGCGGTTGCGAGCTCCTGGTCGCGGCCCGGAATGGCTGCCAGCAGTTCGCGGGTATAGGCCTCCTTGGGCGAGAGGAATACCGATTCGGCGGTGCCTTGCTCGACGACGCGGCCATGCTGCATCACGATGATGTAATCGCAGATCTGGGCTGCCACCCGCAGGTCATGGGTGATGAAGAGCAGCGACAGCGACAGCTTCTGCTTGAGGTCTTCCAGCAGTTCCAGGATCTGGGCCTGGATCGAGACATCCAGCGCCGATACCGCCTCGTCGGCGACGATCA
Source organism: Halomonas sp. (assembly GCA_007129225.1). Taxonomy (GTDB): domain Bacteria; phylum Pseudomonadota; class Gammaproteobacteria; order Pseudomonadales; family Halomonadaceae; genus Halomonas. The sequence goes on along the minus strand of SKVX01000081.1, from coordinate 3,312 downwards.
ACTCGGGGTTCAGGGCCAGGGCGCGGGCGATGCCGATGCGCTGGCGCTGGCCGCCGGAGAACTCATGGGGGAAGCGATCCACCGCCACGGCGCCGAGGCCCACCAGATCCAGCAGTTCCCCGGCCTGCTTCATGGCCTGTTCCCGGGGCACCCCGTTGGCCATGGGGCCCTGGGCGATGGCGTAGCCGACCCGGGTGCGTGGGTTCAGCGAGGCGTAGGGGTCCTGAAAGATCATCTGCACCCGCCAGCGTTGGCGACGCAGGGCCTCGCCGGTGAGCGAGGTGAAGTCGGTGCCGGCCAGGGAGAGCGTACCGCTGTCGGGGCGCTCGAGACGGACCACGCAGCGACCCAGGGTGGACTTGCCGGAGCCTGACTCGCCGACGATGCCGACGGTTTCACCGGGGGCCAGCGTGAAGGAGACATCGTCCAGGGCGCGAACTTCGCGCGCCGCCTTGAACAGGCCCCCCTTGGAACGGAATACCTTGTTGAGCCCCTTCACCTCCAGCAGAGGGGCTGGCCGCTCGCCGCCACGGGCTTCGGGAATGATGTTGCTGGGTATCGCCTCGATCAAGGCACGAGTGTACTCGTGCTGCGGATTTTCCAGCACCTCCTCGGCCGGGCCGAGTTCGACGATCTGGCCGTAGCGCATGACGCAGACCCGGTTGGCGACTTCGGCCACCACGCCGAAGTCGTGGGTGATGAACATCACCGACATGCCGCGGCGCTTCTGCAGGTCCCGAATCAGTTCCAGGATCTGCGCCTGGGTGGTCACGTCCAGGGCCGTGGTGGGTTCGTCGGCGATCAGCAACTTTGGTTCCAGGGCCAGGGCCATGGCGATCATCACCCGCTGGCGCTGGCCGCCGGAGAGCTGGAAGGGATAGGCGCGGATGGCCTTGTCGGGCTGGGGAATGCCCACCTCCTCCAGCAGTGCCAGGGCATGGGCCTGGCGCTCCTTGCCGTTGTACTTGCCGTGGGCCTCGAAGACCTCCGCGATCTGGGCGCCGACCCGCATGAGCGGGTTCAGGGCGGTCATGGGCTCCTGGAAGATCATGCCGATGTGCAGGCCGCGCAGCTTGCGGTGCTGTTTCTCGGTCAGCGTCAACAGGTCCTGGCCGTCGAAGATCACTTCGCCGGCGGTGGGGCGCACGCCCTTGGGCAGCAGGCCCATCAGGGCGTTGGCCGCCATGGACTTGCCCGAGCCGGACTCACCCACCACGCACATGATCTCGCCGCGTGCCACGTCGTAGCTGACGTCCTCCACGGCATAGGGGCGATCGGCGCCCTTGGGCAGGGCGATGGTCAGGCCGCGAATGCTCAGTACGGGTTCACTCATGGGACTCTCCTTTCTTGGCGGTCCGGCGCTTACGAGCGTTCGCGGGAAAGTTTCGGGTTCAGGGCGTCATCGAGACCCTCGCCCACCAGGTTGAGTGCCAGCACCGTCAGCAGGATGGCGAGACCGGGGAAGAAGCTCAGCCACCAGGCCTGGCGGATCACGGTCCGCGCAGCGCCGATCATGTAGCCCCAGGACATCACGTTGGGGTCGCCTAGCCCCAGGAAGGAGAGTGCCGACTCGAGCAGGATGGCGGTGGCCACCATCAGGGAGGCGAGCACGATGATTGGCGACAGGGTGTTGGGCAGGATCTGGCGCAGGATGATGGTGCGGTTGGTCTGGCCCACGAGTCGGGCCGCTTCCACGTATTCGCGATTACGCAGCGACATGAACTCGGCCCTTACCAGGCGGGCCACCGGCGGCCAGCTGACGATGGCGATGGCCAGCACGATGGAGGTCACGCTGGGCTGCATGATCGCCACCAGCACGATGGCCAGGGCAAAGTTGGGAATGGTCTGGAAGAACTCGGTGAAGCGCATCAGGCCATCGTCGATGAGGCCGCCGTAATAGCCGGCAATGGCGCCCAGGGGGACACCGATCGCCAGAGCCACGGTCGTCGAGACGAGACCGATCAGCAGCGATACCCAGGCGCCGTGCATGATGCCGGCGGCGACGTTACGCCCCATGGTGTCGGTGCCCAGCAGGAAGCCCTCCACCTCCATGGGTGCCAGGAAGGGGCGCTGGACCATGCGCCAGGGGGATTCCGGATAGAGAAAGGGGGCGAGTATGGCCATGAGGATGATCGTCAACAGAATGACCAGGCCGATCAGGGCACCCCGGTTCTGGGCGAAACGGGCGAAGAAGCTCATGAGCCCTCCTTGATACGCGGATCCGCCAGGCGATAGACCAGGTCGGTGATGATGTTGAAGACGATGACCAGGGCGGCCGAGAAGAAGAAGATCCCCAGCAGCAGGTTGTAGTCGCGCTGCATCAATGCCTCGTACATCAGGCGGCCGATGCCGGGCCAGGCGAACACGGTCTCGGTGAGAATGGCGCCTCCCACCATCTGGCCCGCCTGCAGGCCGGCGAGGGTGATGATGGGAAGCAGGGCATTGCGCAGGATATGCCGTCGCTGAATCACCCGTGGGCTGAGGCCCTTGGCGCGGGCGGTCTTGACGTAGTCCTGCTGGCTGGCCTCGAGCATGGACGCACGGGTCATGCGGGTATAGATGGCCATGAAGAAGAGCGCCAGGGTAGTGGCGGGCAGCACCAGGTGCTTGGCCACGTCGAGTACCAGGGCGAAGCCGTCGAGCCCCGCCCCCACGGTGTACATGCCGTAGGCGGGCAACCAGTCGAGATAGACCGAGAACAGCAGAACTGCCATCAGTGCCACCCAGAACAGCGGCGTGGCGTAGAAGATCAGGGCAAGCGCCATGATCAGCGAGCCGGAAGGCTTCTTGACCCGGGCCGCCGCCATGGAGCCGGCGACGATGCCGAGTGCCAGTGACAGCACGAAGGCCGTGCCGGTGAGCAGCAGGGTGGCGGGCAGGCGGGCCAGGATCAGATCGAGGACCGGCATCTGTTGACGATAGGAGAAACCGAAATCGAGCATGGCGATGCCGGAGACATAGCGCCACAGCTGGACATAGAGCGGCTGGTCGAGGCCGAAGCGCTCACGCAGCTGGCGCAGGAATTCCTGATCCGTAGCGCCGGCCTCGCCGGCCAGAATCGCGGCTGGATCGCCGGGCGCCATCTGGATCAGGAAGAAATTGAAGATGACGATCATGAACAGGACGACGACGGCCTTGAGCAGCCGCATCAGGATCAAGCGTGCATAGAGCATGCGGGGGGCCTCAGCAATCGAGATGAAAGCCCTGATCCATGTCGTGCTCGGATACCGCCCATCGATCAGTGCTTTCGATCAGTGCTTTCAATAAGTGCTTACCGGGAACAGCGGGGGCGGCCTGGCCGCCCCCGCTTGG
>SKVX01000207.1 GCA_007129225.1 Halomonas sp. | reverse complement strand
CATTGGGGAGCGGTGCCCGTATCTGTACCGGCCTGCCGCTGGTCGGCTCGGGAAAAGTCAACGACGCCGCATGCAGGAACAGTCGCGACAAGCCCAGCTTGCGTGACAGCACCTCGCCTTCACGGGTGCCATATTTATCGTCGCCCAGTAGCGGGAAGCCGGCATGGGCCGCATGCACGCGAATCTGATGGGTACGGCCGGTCACCGGCTCCGCCTCGATCAGGGTCGCCCTGGGAAAAGCCTCGCGTACGCCGAAGCGTGTGCGCGAAACCTTGCCGGCGGCATCGACCCTCACCCGGCGCTCCCCGTTGCCGGCATCGAAACGCTCCAGGCGGGCGCTGACGAACTCACGCTTCACCGGCCAGCGCCCCGCCACCAGGGCGAGATACTGCTTGTCCATCTTGTGCTGCTTGAGCGCATCGTTAAGGGCCAGCAGCGCCGGCCGCGACTTGGCGAGCAGCAGGCAGCCGGAAGTGTCGCGGTCCAGCCGGTGCACAAGCTCCAGGAAGTCGAGATCCTCGCGCACCTGGCGAAGCGCCTCGATCAGGCCGATCTTGACCCCACTGCCGCCGTGCACGGCCAGTCCTGCCGGCTTGTTGATCACCAGCCAGTCACGCCCCTCCACCAGCACGCTTCCCGCCAGCAGGTTGCGCAGGCTGTCGCTGACCTCCCTTACCGCCTCGCGGGGCGTCAGCCGCAGCGGGGGGATACGCACCAGATCGCCCACCACCAGGCGGTAGTCGACCTTGACCCGCTTCTTGTTGACCCGCACCTCACCCTTGCGCACGATACGATAGACAAGGGCACGCGGCACACCCTTGAGACGCGTCATCAGGAAGTTGTCGATTCGTTGACCGACCTGGCCCTCGCCCACTTCCACCCACTGTACGTCGCGCCCTTCGGTCATGACACTCCCGCTCGAATCCTGTTGTGAGCCGGCATTCTAGCCTACTCGGCCACTCGCTGCGCCAATTGCCGCATATTACCATTGCTGCTATATTGCCAGCTCGCTCGGATGGATCCCTTCGGTCCCATAAGCGCCTGCCCGACAGACACGCAGGCCGGAGCGACGAAATCAGGCCGCGACGACCCGTTGACTCGGTCCCGCCGCCGACGAGTGACAACGCGTTACCGATACGACAGCAAGACACCTAGATGTAACGAAGTCAGCAGTAACGAGAAAGTAGCAAGCAAGACGTAGCGAAGGCTCCCGTCATGAGCGGGAGTGGCACATGACGAAAGTCACAAGGCCGAACGCTACGGATACACCGCTACCGATGGATAGCGACAAACAAGCAGTTACGCCACGCCCGGATCCCGGCCCGCCAATTTGGCGGGCGGTGGCCACGGGAATCGTTCAACATCGTGCCGGTGGCCGGCGTTGGCGAATCGATGAATGCCAGGTGTCTGGCGGTGACCGCAGGGCCGGATGGGAACAGCCCACCGAGACATGTCCTGCCTCCGCCGAGTACTCAACATGATCATGTCGTGCTGGACCCACCGTGGGTACCGGTACGATCGGGCGCCACTGTGCATCCGTGACATGCGCTGAGCACGAGCACGCAGCACCCAGAGGTTCGCCTTCTTCGATGCCCACCGGTGCGTCCAGTTTGCGAGACACTATGAAACGGATGCTCATCAATGCGACCCAGCCTGAAGAACTGCGGGTTGCCCTGGTCGATGGACAACGCCTTTACGACCTGGACATCGAATCCGGTGCCAGGGAACAGAAAAAAGCCAATATCTACCGCGGCAAGATCACCCGCGTAGAGCCCTCCCTCGAAGCCGCCTTCGTCGATTTCGGTGCCGATCGACACGGCTTCCTTCCCCTGAAGGAGATTTCCCGCGAGTACTTCCTCAAGGAGACCTCGGGGCGCCCCAGTATCAAGGAGGTGCTCAAGGAGGGCCAGGAAGTCATCGTCCAGGTCGACAAGGAGGAGCGCGGCAACAAGGGCGCGGCACTCACTACCTTCATCAGCCTGGCCGGACGTTTTCTGGTACTGATGCCCAACAACCCTCGCGCCGGTGGCATCTCGCGCCGCATCGAGGGTGACGAGCGCAGCCAGCTCAAGGAGGCCATGGGCGAACTCACCGTGCCGGACAAAATGGGCGTGATCGTGCGCACCGCCGGCATCGGTCGCAGCACCGAAGAGCTCCAGTGGGACCTCGACTATCTGGTACAGGTGTGGGAGTCGATCACCGAAGAGGCCGTGAAGCGACCGGCACCGTTCCTGATCTACCGCGAGTCCAATGTCATCATCCGCGCCATGCGCGATTACCTGCGCCAGGATATCGGCGAGGTGCTGATCGACAGCCCGGTCGTCCATCAGGAAGCACTGACCTTCATCCGCCAGGTGATGCCCTCCTACCAGCAGAAGATCAAGCTCTACGCCGATGAGGTCCCGCTGTTCTCGCGTTTCCAGATCGAGTCGCAGATCGAGACCGCCTACGAGCGTGAAGTGAAGCTGCCCTCCGGTGGTTCCATCGTCATCGACCACACCGAGGCACTGGTCTCCATCGATATCAACTCGGCCCGTGCAACCCGTGGTAGCGATATCGAAGAGACCGCCCTGCAGACCAACTCCGAGGCCGCCGACGAGATCGCCCGCCAGCTGCGCCTGCGCGATATCGGCGGCCTGGTAGTGATCGACTTCATCGACATGAGCCCGGCACGCAACCAGCGGGAAGTCGAGAACCGCATGCGCGATGCGCTCAAGCTGGACCGTGCACGGGTCCAGATCGGCCGCATATCCCGCTTCGGCCTGATGGAAATGTCACGCCAACGCCTGCGCCCCTCCCTGGGGGAAACCAGCGGCGTGGTATGTCCGCGCTGTAACGGCCAGGGCACCATCCGTGACGTGCGCTCACTGTCGCTCTCCATCATGCGCCTGATCGAAGAAGAGGCCATGAAGGAGCGCAGCGCACAAATCCGCGCCATTCTGCCGGTGCCGGTCGCGACCTACCTGCTCAACGAGAAGCGGGCCGTGCTGGCCGATATCGAGGCCCGCCAGGATGTGCGCGTACTGGTACTGCCCAACCCGGACATGGACACCCCCCACTACGACGTTCAGCGCCTGCGCGATGACCACGTCGAGGAAGATGGCGAACAGGAGAAGTCCAGCTTCGAGCTCTCGGTGGACACCGAGGTGGGCAAGGAGCCCGACACCAGCATCGCCAAGCCGGTTTCTCGCACCGAAGCCGCGGTGAAGACCGTCATTCATAACGAACCGGCTCCCGCGTCGCTGCAGCACCAGCAGCAGCCGCAGCAGCAACAGCCGCAGGAGAAGGCCACCGAGTCGTCGCCGCCGGCACTGCCGGGCAGCTCCGGCGTGCTCGGCCGCCTGGTAAAGGGCATGGCCAAGTGGCTGGGCACCACTGATGCCACCGAAACGGAAAGCGAAACGACCCGCAAGCCTGCCACGGCGGCCGAGCCGCAATCCCGCGGAGACGAGCGTGGTGAGCGCAATGGTCGTGGCCGCCAGCGCCGTCCGCGCGGTGAACGCACCGAAGGGCGAGACGATACCCGCGGTCAGCGTAGCCAGGGCCGCCAGCAGGAAGGCGGTCGCGGCGACCGTCAGGCAAGCGATCGTCAAGCCAGTGATCGTCAGGAAAGCCCTGCCGGCTCCAGCCGTGGTGACGCACGGGGCAATCGTGGCGGCCGCGGCCGTCAGGAGAAGCCTCAGCAGCAGGAGGAGAATCGCCAGGAAAGCCGGCAACCCTCACGCGGCCGTGACGACTCGGCCCGGCGTCAGAAGCCGGATAGCGCCGACAAGCCGCAGGAGAAGGTAACGGAGAAGCCAGCTGAGAGCGCAAAGCCCGCCGAAGCCGCCAAGGTGGATGATGGCAAGCCGAAGCGGATGCGCAATAACCCGCGCAACCGCACGCGAAAGCATGCCCTCAACCCCCAGTCGGAAGCCGAGCAGCAGCGCCTGCAGGCCGAAGCTGCCAGGGCGAGCCTCAGCGATCAGGAGCAGCCCAAGTCGACCGAGGCGACCGAGGCGCCCGCCGAGGCGCCCAAGGCGGAAGCCAAGCCCGAGCAGTCGAAGGCTGAACAGTCCAAGCCTGCCGAGGCAGCCAAGGCGGAAGCCAAGCCCGAGCAGCCGAAGGCTGAACAGCCCCAGCCTGCCGAGGCAGCCAAGGCGGAGGCCAAGCCCGAGCAGCCGAAGGCTGAACAGCCCCAGCCTGCCGAGGCAGCCAAGGCGGAAGCCAAGCCCGAGCAGCCGAAAGCTGAAAAGCCCAAGCCTGCCGAGGAAGCAAAGCCCGAGCAGCCGAAAGCTGAACAGCCCAAGGCGGCCGAAAAGCCTGCCGAGGCGCCCAAGGCGGAGGCCAAGCCCGAGCAGCCGAAGGCTGAACAGCCCAAGGCGGCCGAAAAGCCTGCCGAGGCGCCCAAGGCGGAAGCCAAGCCCGAGCAGCCGAAAGCTGAACAGCCCAAGGCGGCCGAAAAGCCTGCCGAGGCGCCCAAGGCGGAGGCCAAGCCCGAGCAGCCGAAGGCTGAACAGCCCAAGCCTGCCGAGGCAGCCAAGGCGGAAGCCAAGCCCGAGCAGCCGAAGGCTGAACAGCCCAAGGCGACCGAAAAGCCGGCCGAGGCGCCCAAGGGGGAAGCCAAGCCCGAACAGCCCAGTGAAGCCAAGGCCGATGCCGACGCTCCCAAGGACGAAACGCCGGCACAGCGCCGTCGTCGCCGTCGCGCTCACAACGACCCGCGTGAGATCCGCCGTCGTGAGCAGGAAGCCAAGGCTCAGGATGGCAAGCAGGGCTGACGCCCGACCCGCCGTAAAGGAGACGCCCGCGCAAATGCGCGGGCATCTTCGTTTCGGGACTATCTGTGAGGAGCCGTCGACGATCGTGGTCACCCAGACGGAAACCCCTCTCCGGGTCTGATTTAGCGTTGCTTAGTAGCCGAGCACCTCTTTTCATTACAATCGCATAAAGATTTTTATAGAAATAGGATAGTGTCAAACCGAATTCAAATCGGCTGATGTTTTTAGTAAGAAAACAGGGCCTACCCCTACCAAGTATCAAGGACTCAGATCAAGAAAGATTCTTCACACTGAGTCGCTGTCAAAAGACGACTACTTGGAGGTGGTATTATGTTTTCTAAAGAATTCCTCAAGACAATCGGAGTACTGGGTATCGCGGTCGGTTTGACGGCTAGCCCCTTCGCGCTGGCGAATGCCTCAGGCCCTGGAGATACACTTGGGAAAGAGGTAATGGACGTGCCACGTCTGGATGGACCGACGACCCGTGTCCACGCGGCTGCTCCTGAAACCGGTATCTCCCTTGATATGCGCGGGGCCAAACCGCATACCCTTGAGCTTGGTGCTGAAACCAGAGATATCCCGCGCTCCCTGAGGCGGGGCCAAGAGGCTTTTCCAGGTGATGCACCTGCAGCCGATCTGGGGATAGCCGGGGCAGCGGATAGGAGAACAAGGGATGCCCGTGGTACAGAAACCCAGGATGTGCCGGGTACTGGGGTGCCACATCCGGGTCCGAGCAGTGAAATCTAGACTTCCCCGGAAACGGTAGTGACTTCAGGCATTGCCAGGCCTGACTACCATCCAGCAGGAGCCGTTGCCGTACAGGGGGCTGAGAAATATTAAATCACGTTTCATGGCTCCGGTGTTCGGCACCGGAACTCGCCAGGGAAGGCGTATTCGGCAAGTATTATAACCACTCCTACCCATGAAGAATCTATTAGCTCTGCACTATCCTCCCTTTACATCGTCAGTCGCTGTGAATGACATGGCTTGCCCCTATCCAAGGGGCTTTTTTTCGGTTCATCGCATTTTGGCGTGAACCTGCTCTGCATAGGCTGCATTGTGGAAGGGGGCTCGACGTCAAGGACAGCAGCGTGGCACCGTTGGTGAAAAAGCAGCTGTTGGAGCGCTCGGTTCGGCGCTCCGAGTTTCCATCGCGACTGGCGCCGATAGGCGCCTGGGCGGAGGCCGCCGTCACGGCGATCAGCGCAACATTTCCAACTCCGCCGGGAGGCTTGCAGCCTCCAGTCGCGATCTGAAGATGCTCCGACAGCGCGGCCATGACTTCCCTTGCTATTTCACGCCAAAGGGTGAAGATTCTTTCTTTCTTGCGTCGTTCTTTGGGAAACACTGCATAAATGTCTGCACGGGCAAATCGCTGCGTTGCGCGGTACTCGGAGGGCTCATCCTGAAGGAGCCATGGCAATCATCCCGCCAGGCGTGGCTCGCGCTCCAGCTCGACACCGAAGCGCTCGGCCACCTGGCCGGCCACCGCTGCGGCAAACTCCAGCAGCTCGGAGGCGCTGCCGCCACCGAAGTGGACCAGCACCAGGGCCTGGCGGTCGTGTACACCGAAGTGTCCCCGTCGCCAGCCCTTGAGACCGCAGCGCTCGATCAGCCAGCCGGCCGCCAGCTTGATACGTCCATCCGGCTGGGTGAAGTACGGCAATTCCGGATAGTCACTCAGCAGGCGATCGGCTACCTCCCGACTCACAAGCGGGTTCTTGAAGAAGCTGCCCGCGTTTCCGAGCTGAGCCGGGTCAGGAAGCTTCTCGTGGCGGACCTGGCAGACGGCCTCGGCCACCTGCAGCGCAGTCGGCGCAACGCCGACCCGGTTGGCCAGGTCGCCATACTCGAGCCGTGGGCGCGGTGTCCGGGAAAGGCGAAGCACCAGGCGGGTGATCACTACCCTGCCTGCCAGCTCATGCTTGAAGATACTGTCGCGATACCCGAATCCACACTCCCCTGGCGTCAATTCCCGTTCACGGGCGTCGTCCATGTGAATCAGGTGCACCGCCTCCAAGACATCGCAGAGTTCCACCCCATAGGCGCCGATATTCTGGATCGGGGCGGCGCCACAGTGCCCCGGGATCAACGCCAGGTTCTCGATGCCCCACAGCCCGCCAGCGGCCAGGGCCATGACCAGCGCGTGCCAGTTGACGCCAGCCCCGGCGTGTACCAGCACCCTGTCCGACCTCTCCTCCAGCCACCAGTCATCCAGAGCCGGCTGCAGCACCAGTCCCGGCAGCCGCTCGGGCAGGATCAGATTGCTGCCACCGCCCAGCACTGTCACCGGCAAGCCCTGCCGCGCAGCGTAATGGAGCCGCTCCCTGAGCGCAGGAACGCTGGTCGGTGCGGCGAAGCGTTCGGCAATGCAGGGTAGACCCAGGGTGTTGGCGCGACTCAGGTCATGGTCGGTCACAAGCTCGTCACTCAAGAGCGTGGCGCCTCGAGCCGCTGGCGAATCTCATCGATCAGCCCCCTTGAGGCTGCATCGACCAGGTCCAGCACCTCCTCGAAACCGTGTTCGCCGCCGTAGTAGGGGTCGGGTACCGGGCGGTCGGCATGGCCGGCAAAGTCGAGGAACAGGCTGATGTGAGCTCGGCATCCATCGGGACACTGCTGCCGCACTGCCGCCAGGTTATCGTGATCCATGGCCAGCAGATAATCGAAGCGCTGGAAATCCTCGGCCGCCAGCTGGCGTGCACGCAGCTCGCTCAAGTCGATACCGCGGCGGCGAGCGGCCGCCGCGGCGCGCGGGTCAGGCGACTTGCCCACGTGCCAGGCGCCGATGCCGCACGAGTCGACTTCCACACGATGCGCCAGCCCTGCCACCTCGAGTTCCCGACGAAACACCCCTTCGGCAGTGGGTGAACGACAGATATTGCCAAGGCAGACAAACAGTACGCGCATGAAGCCTCCTCCTTGATTATGGATTCTCGGACAGCAAGGCCCTGACACGCGCCAGGTCCTCGACGGTATCCACCCCGGCAGGGTTGGGCTGTGCTGCCAGGGCGACCTGGATGGCATGGCCGTGATGCAGCGCTCTCAACTGCTCGAGCTGCTCGAGCTGCTCCAGGGGGGATGGCGTCCAGTCACCATACTGCGCCAGGAAGCCCGCCCGATAGGCGTACAGGCCGATGTGGCGCAGCCAGCCATCGGTCTCGAGCCAGTCAGGGCGCGATGCGAACGCCTGGCGATCCCACGGAATGGGAGCGCGGGAGAAGTACAGGGCCCTGCCGGAAAGCGCTCTCACCACCTTGACCACATTGGGATTGAACAGCGTGTCCACGTCGGTGATCGGCTCGGCCAGGGTCGCGATGGAGGCCTCGGGGTCACCTATCAGCCGTGCCGCCACCTGGTCGATCAACTGCGGCGGAATCAGCGGCTCGTCACCCTGGACGTTGACCAGTACCGCTCGGTCAGCGAGCCCCAGCCGTTCGGCGACTTCGGCCAGCCGGTCGGTGCCCGAAGGATGGTCGGCCCGGGTCATCACGACCTCGGCATCGTAGGGTGCCAGTGCCTCGCGGATACGGCTATCGTCCGTGGCCACGATCACCCGCTGGGCGGTGCTTTCGCAGGCACGCCGCCAGACATGGGCAATCATGGGCTCGCCGGCGATGTCGAGCAGCGGCTTGCCCGGTAGACGCGATGCACCGAAGCGTGCCGGGATCACGGCAATGAACGCATTGGCCGCATCCGACATCAAGCGCCTCCCATGCGTCCGGGTGACGTGGGCAGCTTTTCGTCGGCGTCCAATTGACGCGCCTCTTCGGGCAGCATAACAGGGATGCCATCGCGAATCGGATAGGCGAGGCCATCATAGAGGCAGCGCAGCTCCTGGGCCTCACGATCGTACTTGAGCTTGCCCTTGCACAACGGGCAGACCAGCATCGCCAGCAGTTCCTTGTCCATCTTCTACCTCCGCGGTGAACGGTGACCGCTACCATACAGTGGCCACGGTATTGTGTAGCTTATCGCAGCGCTTCCAGACGAGCATCCAGCCATGCTGAAAATTCGGCATCCGGCTCCGCCTCCACCTCCAGCACCCAACTGTCGTCCGGTGCAAGGCACTGGCATTTTTCGGCATCCTTGGCCGTCATCACCACCGGTAGTGCCTCGTCGAAAACGAGATCCCGGGCGGTGAAGGCGTGATGGTCGGCCATGGCATGAGGCCGGACCTCTATTCCCATCTCGGTCAGTGTGGCAAAGAAGCGGCCCGGATTGCCGATGCCCGCCACCGCATGGACCGGCCCCTTGAAGGGCAGCGGCAGAAGCGGAACACGGATGCCATCCTGAAGTGCGCGCCATTGCATGGGTGCCAGCCGAAAGACCCAGCCCTTGGCGGGCATGACAAAGGAGGGGGGGCCGTTTACCAGCACCGCATCCACCTCGTCCAGTCGATCCAGCGGCTCGCGTAGCGGGCCTTCCGGCAGGCAGCGTCCATTGCCGAAGCCGCGCCGCCCATCGACGACGACAAACTCCAGATCTCGGCCCAGCGCCAAGTGCTGGAGCCCGTCGTCGCTGATCAGGATATCGCAGCCCGCCTCGAGCAGCGCCCTGCCGCCCCGCGGACGGTCCGGATCCACCACCACGGGCAGCCCGGACTGGCGTGCCAGCATGCGCGGCTCGTCGCCACAACGCTCCACCGGCGTTGCGTCAGTGACGCGCAACGGGTATTCGGCGGCGCTGCCACCATAGCCACGCGAGACGATGCCCGGCCGCCAGCCCCGGTCGGACAGGTGCCGGCCCAACCAGGCCACCATCGGCGACTTGCCGGTACCTCCGAGGGTCAGGTTTCCGACCACGATCACCGGCACCCCGGCCTGCCATGTCCTGCGCCTGCCGCTGCGGTAGGCGGCAGCCCGGCGAGCCACCGCAAGGCGGTAGAGGGCTTCCAGGGGTCGCAGCAGCTTGAGCCAGGCGGCGCCACCATAGGCGGCTTCCAGCCAGCGCTCTGCCACCCTGCCCTTCACGGCGTCGGGGACTCCTGGAACTGCAGCCGATAAAGGGCCGCATAGGCACCGTCACGAGCCAGCAATTGATCGTGGGAGCCCTGTTCGACGATGCGACCCTGTTCCATGACCAGTATGCGATCGGCCCGCTCGATGGTGGAGAGGCGATGGGCGATGACCAGGGTGGTACGGCCCCGGCACACCGTTTCCAGCGCCTGCTGGATGTAGCGCTCCGATTCGGTGTCCAGCGCCGACGTGGCCTCGTCGAGTATCAGCAACGGCGCATCCTTGAAGATCGCCCGGGCGATGGCCAGCCGCTGGCGTTGGCCGCCGGAGAGCATGACCCCGTTATCGCCCACCACGGTGTCATAGCCCTGGGACAGCGGCTCGATGAACTCGTGGGCATGGGCCGCCCGGGCAGCGGCCTCAATGGCGGCCGGGTCTGCATCCGGGACGCCATAGGCGATATTGTCGGCGATGCTGGCATTGAAAAGGGTGACCTGCTGAGACACCAGGGCGATCTGGCGGCGCAGGGGTGCCAGGCGGTACTCGTCAATGGGCACGCCATCGATCAGCACCCGCCCCGCGGTAGGACGATAGAAGCGCGGCAGCAGCCCCACCAGGGTGGACTTGCCACTGCCCGAACGGCCCACGATGGCGATCATTTCACCCGGGCTGACCGCCACATCGATACCCTTGAGCACCTCGGGCTGATCGTCACCATAGCGGAAGTGCACATCCTGCAGTTCCACCCGGCCTTCGAGCCGACCCGGCTCAAGGGTACCTTCGTCGCGCTCGGCAGGCACTTCGAGCAGCCCGAACAGCTCGGCCGCGGCGGCGATACCCTTCTGGATCTCGCTGTTGACCTCGGTGAGCTGACGCACCGGCTTGGCCATCAGCGAAGCAGCGGTGATGAAGGCGACGAACTCCCCTGGCGTCATGTCGTCGAGCAGTGCCGGCGACATCGCCAGCCAGACCAGCACCGCCAGCGACAGCGCCACCAGCAGCTGGATGACGGGGGTGCTGACGGCCTTGGTCAAGGCCTCCTTCATGCTCTGCTGGCGATTGTAGTTGCTGGCCTCGGCGAAGCGGGCCTTCTCGTACTCCTCGGCCCCGTGGGTTCGCACCACTCGGTAGCCGGAAAGGGCCTCCGATGCCACGTGGGTCACATCACCCATTGAGTGCTGGATACGCTGGGAGATGCGCCGGAAGCGCTTGCTGGCATAGCTGACCACCCCGGCGATCAGGGGCGTGACAGTCATGAAGAGCAGCGTCAGCATCCAGTTGGTCCAAAGCAGGTAGCTCAGCAGGCCGATGACGAACAGGCCTTCACGCAGCACGATAGTGACCGCCTTGGTCGCTGCACCGGTCACCTGCTCGACGTGATAGGTGACCCGGGATATGAGATGGCCACTGGAGTGGGAATCGAAGAAACGGCCCGGTAGATGCAGCATGTGGTTGAACACATCGCAGCGCAGCGCATGCACCACGTTGCGCGCCACATTGCTCATGAAGTAGGTGCCGAGGAAGGTGCCCAGCCCCCGGGCGGCGAACATGCCGACCACGAACAGCGGCAGAAAAAGTCGAAAGGAGGCGTCCGGGTTCTGGATGCCATCGATCAGGCGCTTCATCATTTCCGCCAGGGCGGTACTGGAAGCGGCATAGATGGCATAGCCGACAATGGCCAGGGCAAAGGAAACCCAGTGGGGTTTCACATAGCCCAGCAGGCGCTTGTAGAGCGTCCAGCCCGAATGTTGAGTACCGGCTTGAGTCACGGTGTCTCCGCTTGGGTAGATGTTGCCTGTGGCTCACGGGTCGCTATTCGCACCTGGCGGATGCCCAGCGTACCCGCCTGGTCCAGTGCCCGCACCACGTCCGCGTGCATGGCTCGCGCGTCTGCCTCGAGTACCAGGCCGTGCATGCGTGCCTGCTCCGCTTCGGCGGCAAGGGCCTCGTGCAACTCGGCGGCGCTCAACTCGCGCTCGCCCAGCCGATAGCGCCCCTGCTCGGTGACGACCAGGGTCACCGGCGACAGCTCCAGGTCGACGCCCGCCACGCTCTCGGGCAGCTCGAGCTCCAGTGCCTGGCGTGTCTCGAAGGTCGTAGACACCATGAAGAAGATCAGCAGCAGAAAGACGACGTCTATCAGCGGAGTGAGGTTGACCTCCACCGGGTCGCGGCGACGGCGCGCAAATCTCACGACCGCTTGACCTCCGGTGCGAGGCGGCCGCCGGCCTCGACACGCTCACTCTCGCCGCCGTCGGACAGGCTCACATTGCCCTGGTAGTGGGCGATGAACTCGACCACCTGACTGGCCTGCTCTTCCATGCGCACCGTAATGTCCTCCACCCGGCGCTGAAAGTAGCGATGGAACATCAGCGCGGGTATGGCCACGGTGAGACCTGCCGCCGTGGTCACGAGGGCACGGGAGATGCCGCCGGCCAGATCGGCGGTGCGGCTTGCACCGTCGCCGGCCACGATGACCGAAAACACCTCGATCATGCCTACCACGGTACCGAGCAGGCCGATCAGCGGTGTAATGGCGGCAATGGTCCCCAGCGGGCTCAGGAAGCGCTCCATATCATGGATCACGGCGGTGGCGGCTTCCTGCAGGCGGGCACGCACCTGCTCATGACCCAGGCGGGAATTGCGCAGGCCGGCGGCCAGCACTCCGCCCAGCGGCGAGTGCCCCTCGAGCCAGTAGAGGTTGACCTGGCCACGGGAAACCAGGGAGCAGACCTCCTGCCCCAGGCCATAGGGTGCAATGCGCTTGGCGCGCAGGGTCCAAAGGCGCTCGATGATGATAACCGTCGCCAGCAGCGAACAGCCCAACAGTGGGATCATCAACCAGCCCCCGGCGATGAGCGCATCCATCATGTTCATCCAGCCCCTCCTTACTCAGCCACGACGGCTGCGGTCAGTGGGGCGATTCTACCGCATGGCACTCACCTTCGACACCGCTGCGGCGCCAGGACATGGCACGGGTGGCCTGAATGGCGGACTCCCCTTCCCTTCCAAGCCACAGGGTCACGGCGCCGTCCAGGGCGGTACTCCACTGG
Source organism: Halomonas sp. (assembly GCA_007129225.1). Lineage (GTDB taxonomy): Bacteria > Pseudomonadota > Gammaproteobacteria > Pseudomonadales > Halomonadaceae > Halomonas. Next base: position 10,150 of record SKVX01000207.1, on the reverse strand, counting down.
CAGCTGCCCACACCGCGAAAGCGCCGCACCACCTCGTCATGAGGATGACCGAAGGCATTATGGCGACCGGCGCTGTAGATCACGTGACGAGGCGCCAGGGTCTGAACCAGCTGCGGCCCCGAACTGGTCCGGCTGCCATGATGCCCTGCCAGCAGCGCCGTTACCGGATGCTGGACATCGAGCAGGAAGGCTCGCTCCACTTCGCGGCCGACATCGCCGGTAAGCAGCACCCGATGCGGCCCCACCGTCACCTCCAGGACACAGGAGCGATCATTGCTGGAGAGTGCCGCGGTATTCTCGGGCGGCCAGAGCACTCGGTAGGTCACACCGTCTCGCTGCCAATGTTGGCCTCGGAGACAGGGTGTAAACGGAACGCCGATATCCTCCCCCTGCGGCGCGAGAAACTCATTCACCTGGTGCTCTTCCGCCAGCAGCGCCACCCCGCCGGCATGGTCGATATCGTCATGACTGACCATCACACGGTCGAAATGCTGCTCCGTCGGCCACAGCGATCCCAGCGGTGCGAAGCCGGAAGCGAAGCGCGGCCCGGCGTCATACAGCATGCGGTAGCTGGCACTGCGCAGCTCCACCAGTTGGCCCTGCCCCACATCCTGTATCCGCACCCGCAGCGTGCCGGACTCCTGCTTCGGCTCAGCCAGCCCCAGTATCGCCGGCACCAGCAGCAGACTGCCGCCGACACGCAGCGTCGCCACCAGTCCCGGCAATGACCATAGCAGGGCGACCAGCCCGAGCATGATCGCCAGCGGCAGGACCATCTCTACCGACGGCCACCACAGCGGCAGCCAGGCCACCGCGAACTCGAGCAGGGCAATCAGCGCCAGGGCGATGCGCTCGAAGAGCCACCAGCAGAGGTGGGAAAGCATCGGCACCGGCGTGAACAGCCAGCCCAGCAGCCCCAGCGGAACGAGCAGGGAGCTGACGACCGGCACCGCCACCAGATTGACCAGGGGAGCGACGGGGGCCAGCCGAGCGAAGGCAAGCAACACCGCGGCCGCCATCAGCGGCGCCAGCAGCAGCTGGGTTCGCAGGAGCGCCCAGGCCCAGCCCCTGGCGCCGGCGGGTCGCGCCTGCCCCTGCCAGATCACGATCAACAGCGCCACGGCGATGAACGACAGCCATAAACCGGGGCGCCAGACCGATAACGGATCCAGCACCACGATCAGCCCCAGGGCCAGCCACCAGGCCTGCCACGGCCCCGGCGCATGTCGGCCGCTGGCTACCCAGAGCCCGAGCAGGGTCATGATCATGGCCCGCATGGCCGGAGGCTGAAGCCCCGCCAGCCAGGCGTAGCCGATGGCCACAGCGCCGGCCAACCACCAGGGCCAGACCGCCAGCCGCCAGTGTCGGGGAGCGACAACTCGAGCGAAACCCCGCGCCATCAGCAGGGAAAAGGTCGCCACCAGGCCCACATGCAGCCCCGAAATCACCATCAGGTGCGTGGTACCGCTGGCATTGAGCAGGTCCCACTCTTCCCGTGTCAGCTGCTCGCCCGCACCCAGCGTCAGTGCCGCCAGCCAGCGTGTCGTCACAGGCGGCAGCTGCCGTGTTTCGAGGTGTTCCAGAGCCAGTCGCCGCAGAGAGGCGCCCGACGACTGCAGGCGTTCGGCCGGCGGTTCGCTGCGTATGTAGCCGGTGGCCTGAATACCCTCGCGCCACAGCCAGGCGCCGTAGTCGAACGTTCCGGGGTTGGCGAAGCCGCCGGGCGGGCGCAGCCGAACGGTCAACGCCCAGCGCTCACCCGGCGCCATGTCGGGTGCATTGAAGTGGCTGAGGCGCACTCGACGCAACCGGTCGCAGGCCAGGCCCTCCGCCAGCAGAGGTCGACAGTCGTCCACGCGTACCAGCAGGCGCGTCTGGCGATCTTCCTTCTCGACGGACTCAAGCCGGCCTTCCACGAGCAGGTCGACTCGAAGCAGGCCCATCGGCAGCTCGGCCCCCTTGGCCAGCAGGACTTGTCCCGCCGTCAACGCCACGACCAGGGCCAGCCCCACGCCTCGCCAGCTGCCTCTGGCCAGTAACAGCAACAGCGCCAGGCTCCAGAGCTCCACCAGGCCCTCCGGCGCCCACCAACCCAGACCGACACCCGCCATGGCAGCCACCGCTGCCGGTAACGCCATGCCAATTCGCATTCCCTTGTCCTTATCGCCGCCCCCTGGCTGCCCCTGTCCGAGTCGTGACTGCCTCCTGGGTGCCAGCCGCCCGGTCCCGTCTTATCGACGCCTGCCTACCGCCGACACCCACATACGGCATGGCGAGGCAGCACCCTTCCATGGATAATAGCCGGGTCCCGAAGCAGCGAGCCAATCCGTCATGCCGCGCAGATTCCTGCAGCGCTACATGCCTCACCCCGAAACGCTCAGACGCCAGCGCTCGCTGCGTTTTGTGAGCCATATCATCGGCGACCCCGGCCTATGGGCGCTGTCACGTCGCACCGTGGCCAACGCCTTCTCGGTCGGTCTTTTCAGCGCCATGCTGCCGATTCCCTTCCAGATGATCGTGGCGGCATTCGGTGCCTGGCTGTTGCGCTGCAACCTACCGCTCTCGGTGGGACTCGTATGGATCACCAACCCGCTGACCATGCCGTTGATTTTCTACGGCAACTATCGCCTGGGCGCCTGGCTGATGAATACCCCTGCCCGTGAGGCGCCGGCCCGCATTTCGACCCGCTGGATCGCAGACCGCATGGCCGACATCCTGCCGGCCCTGGCACTGGGCTCGGTGGTATCGGCTATCGTCTTCGCCATCGTAGGCAATGTGATCATCCGGCTGGTCTGGCGCTGGCATATTTCGCGCAGCTGGAAATTGCGCGCCATGCGGCGCCGGCAGGCGCGACTGGACAGGGAGGATTGAGTCCCGGCAAGCGAATCGGCCGGGACTCGGGTCAGGTGGTCTGAATCAAGCGGAGTCGTGCTGCTCGGCGAGGCGTCCGCCATCGAGCTTGAGTACGCGATCCTGGTGTGCGGCCATCGAAAGGTCGTGAGTCACGATGACGAAGGCGCAGGCGGTGGTTCGGGCCAGTTCGTCCATCAGCGCCAGGATGCTGGCGGCCGTGGTCTGGTCAAGGTTGCCGGTGGGCTCGTCCATCAGCACCAGGCTGGGATCGGTAACCAGCGCCCGGGCGATGGCGACCCGCTGACGCTCGCCGCCGGAGAGCTCACCCGGCTTGTGGTCGGCCCGCTCGGCAATGCCGACCCTGACCAGCAGCTCCCGGGCCCTCGACTCAGCCACCTTCTTGCTCTGGCCACGCACGATCAACGGCAGCGCGGCATTCTCCAGGGCGGTGAACTCCGCCAGCAGGTGATGGAACTGGTAGACGAAGCCGATATGCCGATTGCGAAAACGGCCCAGGGCCGCCTCGCCCAGGTCGAGCAGGGATTCATCGGCGATGCGCACCTCGCCCCGGGTCGGACGATCCAGGCCGCCCAGCAGGTTCAGCAGCGTCGTCTTGCCGGAGCCGGAGCTACCCACGATGGCGACGCGCTCTCCCGCCCGCACCTCCAGCGAGAGACCATCCAGCACGGTGACATCCTGGGGGCCTTCGCGATAAATGCGGGTCAGGTCGTGGCATGCCAGCATTATCTTGCCCTTAGCGTTCTCCGTCTGGCTCATGGCGCTCTCCTTCACGGTGGCCGGATCATTCATAGCGCAGTACCTCGGCGGGCTGGACACGCGCCGCACGCCACGCCGGGTAGATCGTCGACAGGAACGTCAGCCCGAAGGCCGCGGCGACGATGTCCCGCACATCGGACCAGTGCAGGCGGGACGGCAGGTCGCTGATAAAGTAGACCCCGGCGTCGAGGAACTTGATGCCCAGGGCCGACTCGACCCAGCCGATCAGGTCCGAGATGGTCAGCGCCAGCAGCACACCCAGCCCGACCCCTACGGCGATGCCGATGACCCCGATCGCCATGCCCTGCACCATGAAGATGCCCATGATCGAGCGAGGCGTGGCGCCGATGGTTCGCAGGATGGCAATATCGGCATGCTTGTCGGTGACCACCATCACCAGGGTCGAGACGATGTTGAAGGCCGCCACCGCGATGATCACGGTCAGTAGCAGCGCGATCATGCGCTTCTCCATCTGGATCGCCTGGAACAGGTTGCCGTGGGTGAAGGTCCAGTCGGTACCGCGGTAGCCCGTGCCGAGCTGGTTGATGATGGCGCGGGTCTCGCTGGCGGCGGCGAAGAGGTCGTCCAATTCCAGCCGCAGCCCCCCTACCGCATCACCCAAGCGGGCAAGCGTCTGCATGTCCTCGATATTGGCATAGGCCAGGTTGGCGTCCAGATCGGCGCCGACGCTGAAGATGCCGCTTACCGTGAAACGCTTGAGCCGTGGAAAGACCCCCGCCGGGGTGATCGAGGCCTCCGGCACCAGCAGCGTGACCCGGTCGCCCACCCCGACACCTAGATGCCGGGCCAGCAGGGAGCCCAGCACTACGTTCCATTCGCCGGGCGCCAGGTCATCCAGGCTACCCTGCTGCATGTGCCGGCCGATGATCGACACACGGTCCTCCCACTCGGGATGGATGCCGTTGACCATGGCACCCTCGTTGCGACCGGCCGACGAGAACATGCCCTGCTGTTCCACGAAGGGTGCCGCACCGATCACCCGCTCGCGCTGCATCAGCTCTTCGGCCAGTGCCTCCCATTCGACAAGGCCGGCGCGGGACTCGATCTTGGCATGGGGCACCATGCCCAGGATGCGGGTGCGCAACTCGTGGTCGAAGCCGTTCATCACCGACAGCACGAGTATCAACACCGCCACGCCGAGCATCAGGCCCAGCATGGAGGTCAACGAAATGAAGGAGATGAAGTGGTTGCGGCGCTTGGCGCGTACATAGCGCAACCCGATCAACAGTGGCAAGCGGTCGAGCATGATTGGCGTTCCTTGTCAGCGGGGGATCATGGTACGGTTTTTTGCCGGCCACTGCACCGGGTAGGATGGTGTTTCCCCTATGCTTGCAACATTCCCCGCCTGGGCCTACATTTCGCCGACTCGGCGATAGGACGCCAGACGACGAGACGCAACCCAGAGGCTCCCACCATGGCCAACCGCCTGCTTCCCGAATGGTATCCCCAGGACGCCATCCAGCTCACCTGGCCCAGCCCCACCAGCGATTGGGCGCCACTGCTCGAGCGCATCGAAGCCACCATGGAGAGCCTCGTGGTGGCGGTCACGCACTACCAGTCCGTCGTGATCAGCGTGCCCTCTACCGCCACGCGCCACCACCTGCAGCGCCGCTTCGCCTATCTGGGCGTTTCCTTCGAGCGATTGCACCTGGTCGTCGCCCAGGCCGACGACACCTGGGCGCGGGATCATGGCCCCATCGGCATCACCCGCGACGGTGAACTCCATTTGCTGGATTTTGTCTTTTCCGGCTGGGGCGGCAAGTTCGAGGCGAGCCGGGACAACACCCTGACCCGACGGCTAGCGGAGACCGGCCTCTTCGCCTGCCCGGTGGAGCCACGCGAACTGGTGCTGGAAGGCGGCGCCATCGAGAGCGATGGCGAAGGCACCCTGTTGACCACCGAGGCCTGCCTGCTCAACCCCAATCGCAACCCGCAGCTCGACCGCAGTGCGATGGAAGCCGTGCTCAAGGAGGCGTTCGGAGTGGAGAGGGTGCTGTGGCTGACCAACGGCCACCTGGAGGGGGACGATACCGACAGCCATGTGGATACCCTGGCTCGCTTCTGCGACAGCGAGACCATCGCCTACGTTAGGTGCGACGATCCGGCCGACCCGCACTATGCCGCCCTCACTGCCATGGAGAAGGAACTGGCCGCATTCCGTCGTGCCGATGGCCGGCCCTACCGGCTGATTCCACTGCCGTGGCCGCGCCCCTGCTTCGACCCGGTGGATGGACATCGACTGCCGGCCACCTATGCCAACTTCCTGATCATCAACGGCGCGGTGCTGGTGCCGATCTATGGTGATGCCGCCGACAGTCAGGCACTGGAGGCCCTTGGTACAGCCTTCCCCGCCCATGACATCGTGCCGATCGACTGCCTTAGCGTGATCCGCCAGCACGGCAGCCTGCACTGTCTGACCATGCAGCTCCCCCGGGGCAGCCTGGCAACACCCACCTGAGTCAAGAGGCGCCGGGGACAGTCCGAAGAGGGGGCCTACGCCAGGGGTGAGAAGCACTGCTTCGAACGGGCTGGCCATGGATGGCCAGCACCGGTCCTGCAAGCGGAGCAGGACGCGAGAGCGAAGCAGGGCGTAGGTAGCGTACAAGGAAGTATTTTCAGCGCCCCCTCGAAGGAGGGTCGCCGGATCAGTCTCGAATACTGAACCACCAAGGAGGCATCATCATGTCCCGTCAACTCAAGGTCGGCCTGGTCCAGCAGCCCGCCTGGCCCGACAAGGCGGCAAGCCTGGCGGAGAGCGAAGCCGGCGTGCGCGAACTGGCCGCGGCAGGTGCCGAGCTGGTCATGCTCCAGGAACTGCATGCCACGCACTATTTCTGCCAGTACGAAGACACTGAACTGTTCGACCTGGCCGAGCCGCTGGATGGCCCCACCGGCACTCGCCTGGCCGCACTCGCCGCCGAGCTCGATATCGTGCTGGTGGGCTCGCTGTTCGAGCGCCGCGCTCCCGGGCTCTACCACAATACGGCCGTGGTCTACGATCGAGGCCACGGCCAGGTCGGCCACTATCGCAAGATGCACATCCCCGACGATCCCGGCTTCTACGAGAAGTTCTATTTCACCCCGGGGGATCAAGACGACAGCCGCAAGCAGGGTTTCCAGCCCATCGACACCTCGGTGGGTCGGCTCGGCCTGCTGGTCTGCTGGGACCAGTGGTATCCGGAAGCAGCGCGGCTGATGGCACTCGCCGGGGCGGAGCTGCTGCTCTACCCCACCGCCATCGGCTGGAGCCCGCCCGACGACGAGGCGGAGAAGGCGCGCCAGAAGGAGGCCTGGACGCTGATCCAGCGCAGCCACGGCGTGGCCAATGGCCTGCCGGTGATCGTCGCCAACCGGGTCGGACATGAGCCGGACCGCTCCGGCATCAGTGAGGGTATCGACTTCTGGGGCGGCAGCTTCATCTGCGGCCCCCAGGGCGAGCTGCTCGCCCACGCCGGGGAAGAGGCTGAGCGCCTGCTGGTGACCCTCGACATGTCACGCGGCGAGGACGTGCGGCGCATCTGGCCGTACCTTCGCGACCGCCGAATCGACGCCTATGGCGATCTGGCGCGTCGTTATCGGGATTGAGTCGACGCACACTGCGGCTGATCCGGCGACAGCAGGGATACTGGCAATGTGGCTATGTTACAGCCCCAGTGGTCTCCGCCGGACGCCTGCCGGCGCCAGTCGTGATGCGGAGCATTCCTCCTACAGCGTTGTTCTCGATTCAAGGTGGCTGTCTGTCACTTCCAGAAATCGCGGATCGAGGCGATGCCCTGGGCACCGACGGCGCGGGCGTGATTGGCATCAAAGCGGGTCATGCCGCCCAGGGCGAAGACCGGCATGGCGGCGCGCTCGACCAGCTGCTGGAAATCGTGCCAGCCCATGGGCGGCACCTCCGGATGGGACGGCGTCGTACGCAGCGGTGAGAGGGTCACGAAATCGCAGCCGATGCGCGAGGCCTGGGTCAGCTGTGTCTGGTCGTGGGTCGAGGCCGCCAGCCACTTGGCCTCCGAGATCGGACGTCGCTCCAGGGACATCAACCGCTCACTGGTGAGGTGGATGCCATCGGCATCGACCTGCTCCAGCAGCGCGGGATCGGCGTTGAGGAGCAGCCTCGCCCCGTGCTCTCGGCACAGCGCCAGGGCACGCTCGGCGCGGGCCAGGTAGGCCGCCTCATCAAGGGACTTGGCGCGCAGTTGCACCAGCCTCACGTTGTCCTCGACCAGCGCCCGGGCCAGACGGGTCTCGAATACCGCCTCATCCGACTCCTCCGCCGTAATGAAATACTCGGTGGGAAGCATCACGGCCTGGAGAATCGGCAGGTTGGCTGCCGGGAAGGGGTAGTTGACCAGCTCATGCAGCGGCACCCAGCGCACTGCCTGGCCTTCACGGCCGAACGGTTCGCCGCTGAACTCATGCACCTGCCAGACATCGAGCAGGATATGCTTGTCGGAGTATTCATGATGAATGCGGATCAGCGGCTGGGCACGCTTGATCTCGACACCCAGTTCCTCATGGAGCTCGCGCTTGAGCCCTTCCAGGCCCGTCTCGTAGGGCGCCAGCTTGCCGCCGGGAAACTCCCACAGGCCACCATGATCGACATTGGACGGACGACGGGCGATCAGCGCCTTGTCGCCCTCGCCGCTGATGATGGCGGCGGCCGCCACGTGCACCCTTCTCTTCACCATTACGTTCATTCACCCTTTACCCGCTTGACCCATGCCGACCACCCGGCACGGGGATGTTCGTCTGCCGAGCATCTCGCCCTCAGCTGCGATACTCGGCGTTGATGCTCACATAATCGTGGGACAGGTCGGACGTCCATACCGTGGCGCTCTCCTCGCCACGCCCGAGGGTGATGCGTATCACGATCTCCTCCTCACTCATCACCCGACTGCCGGCTTCCTCGGTATAGCCTGCCGCCCGGCCTCCGTACTCGACCAGGCGGATATCGCCCAGGTCGATGGTCACGCGCGTCACGTCGAAGTCGGCCACCGGGGCACGCCCCACCGCCGCCAGGATGCGCCCCCAATTGGCATCGGAGGCAAACAGCGCCGTCTTGACCAGGGGCGAATGGGCGACGGTAAAGGCGACATCCAGCGCCTCTTCCCGACTCGACGCCTCGTTGACCTGCAGGGTCACAAACTTGGTCGCCCCCTCGCCGTCACGAATGATCGCCTGTGCCAGCTCGGTCATCACGCGCTGCAGCCCATTGCGGAATACGGCGATCTGTTCCTCGCCGGCCACCTCGGCGCCTCGCCCGGTGGCGATCAACAGGCAGGCGTCATTGGTCGAGGTGTCTCCATCGACGGTGATGCAGTTGAAGGAGCGGTCCACCGTCTCACGCAACAGTGCATCCAGCAGCGGCTGCTCGATGTCGGCATCGGTCGCCACGAAGGCCAGCATGGTGGCCATGTTGGGCTTGATCATGCCCGACCCCTTGCTGATGCCATTGATGACCACCGTCTGGTCGCCCATTTCCAGGCTCACGCTGGCACCCTTGGACCGGGTATCGGTGGTCAGGATGCCCTCGCCGGCCTGTTGCCACGCCTCGGCGCCATCGCCCAAGGACGCCAGCGCCGCCGGCAGCCCACCCAGCAGCCGGTCCATGGGCAGCGGTTCGCCGATCACCCCGGTGGAGAACGGCAGTACGGCATCCTCGCTCACGCCGGCCAGCCTAGCCAGCTCGGCGCAGGTGGCCTGGGCATCGCGCAGCCCCACCTCGCCGGTGCCGGCGTTGGCATTGCCGGTGTTGATCACCAGCAGGCGTGGGCCCTCGCTGCGCGCCTGACACTCGGCCAGGTTCTGCTTGGCCACCGTGACGGGCGCGGCACAGAAGGCGTTGCGCGTGAAGCTCCCCGCCGCCCTGGCTCCCTCAGGAATCTCGATGACCACCAGATCCCGACGTCCCGGCTTCTTGATGCCCGCCATGGCGGACCCCAGGCGCAGCCCGTCTATCGCCGGCATCGCCGGAAAACGTGTCTCACCCACAGCCATGGAAAGTTTACTCCTCAATCAGTTAGGGCGATCAAATTGCCAAGCGAGATGAAGCGCCAGGCGCCAGGCATTTGATTCAGCTCAGCTGGCCGCAGCACTGCTTGTACTTCTTCCCCGAACCGCACGGGCAGGGGTCGTTGCGACCGACCTTGGGCCCTTCGCGGCGCACCGGGCGTCCATCGGCTCCCGGCGCCATAGCCGCCTGCCCACGCTCGGCGCCCGGCTCAGGCGCCGGGGCGTCATGCCGGCTGTCGGCCGCGGCCTTCTCACGCTCCAGCGCCTCACGCCGCTGGCGCTCCAGCTCGTCGACCTCCTCGGGCTTGCGCACGTGGACGTGACTGGTCACGCGGGTGATGTCCGTCTTGATATTGGTCAGCAGCGTCTGAAACAGCTCGAAGGCCTCACGCTTGTACTCCTGCTTGGGGTTCTTCTGAGCATAGCCGCGCAGGTGAATACCGCGACGCAGGTGATCCATCGACTGGAGATGCTCCTTCCAGCGGGT
>SKVX01000453.1 GCA_007129225.1 Halomonas sp. | reverse complement strand
TAGCCGCTGACGATACCCCCCATGATGGGGATCAATCGCAGCAGGCCTCGACCGAACACCGCCAGCACCAGGGTCACCAGCAAGCTGGCCATGGAGAGGAAGATCGCCGGGCCGTAGCCGATGTGGTCACTGGTCTCGCCGGTGGCCATGCTCACCGCCACCGGCGCCAGTGCCAGGCCGATCACCATGATCACCGGCCCCACCACGACCGGCGGCAGCAGTCGATGCAGCCAGACGGTACCCTTCAGCCGCACCGCCTGGGAGATCGCCACATAGACGACACCGGCCGCCATCAGCCCCCCCAGGGTCGCCGAAACGCCGAAGCTGGCCACCGACCCCTGGATCGGCGCGATGAAGGCAAATGACGAAGCCAGGAAGACCGGCACCGTGACACGGGTCACGCCGTGGAAGATCAGCGTACCGACACCGGCGGTGAACAACGCCACGCTGGGGTCGAGGCCGGTCAGCAGCGGCACCAGCACCAGCGCGCCGAAGGCGACGAAGAGCATCTGGGCCCCGGTCAGCAGGGTCTTGGGCAGGGAATCGACCGGCGTCTGGGCCGCCGCTGCTTGTTCGTTCATGGGGTGTTTTCCTTCTTGTGTAAAAACGCCCCTGGATGGCGATCTCAGGGGCGTGATGTTTCCATGTTCCGGTGCCTAGCGGGTGCCGAAGATCTTATCTCCCGCATCCCCCAGACCGGGGACGATATAGCCGTTCTCATCGAGATGATCGTCGATGCCCGCGGTGTAGATCTCGATGTCCGGATAGGCATCCTGCACACGCTTGATACCCTCGGGCGCCGCCACCAGCACGATGACCTTCATGTGCTTGCAGCCACGATCCCGCAGCATGTCGAGGGTCGCTACCATGGTGCCGCCGGTGGCCAGCATAGGGTCGATAACCAGCGCCATACGCTCGTCGAGGTCGCCGGCAAACTTGGCGAAGTAGGGAACCGGCTCGAGGGTCTCCTCATCGCGGTAGAGCCCGACCACGCTGATGCGTGCGCTGGGAATCAAATCGGTCACGCCATCGAGCATGCCGAGCCCGGCACGCAGGATCGGCACAATGGTGACCTTCTTGCCCTTGAGCAGCTTCACCGGAATGGGCTTGCCGCTCCAGCCGTCGATCTCCTGGGTCTCGAGTTCGAGATCCTGGGTCGCCTCGTAGGTGAGCAGCTTGGCCAGCTCGCCGGCCAGTTCACGAAAGCTCTTGGTGCTGATGCCCGCTTCGCGCATCAATCCCAGCTTGTGCTGGACCAGTGGATGGTTGATGGCATGAACGCTCATGGGCAGACCTCTCAGGCGACGGGTGGGCGGGCGGAGGCATTCTACCTCCATCCGCCGTTGAGGTTAAGGCGCGGATTCGGGCGATTCGGGCAGCTGCCAGTTTATCGGCTCGCGTCCATTCTCCACGAGGAAGGCATTGGCCCGGGAAAAATGGTGATTGCCGAAGAATCCCCGGTGGGCGGAAAGCGGCGAAGGGTGTGGCGACTCCAGTACCAGGTGACGCCCGGTATCGACCAGTGCCTTTTTCTGGCGGGCGTGACTCCCCCACAGCAGGAATACGCTCGGCTCGGCATGGGCACTGATCGTGGCGATGGCACGGTCGGTAAAGGTTTCCCAACCCTTGCCGCGGTGGGAGCCGGCACTGCCCTGCTCCACCGTCAGCGAGGTGTTGAGAAGGAGCACCCCCTGCCTGGCCCAGGGCTCGAGGGTGCCATGGGCAACCGGCCGGAAACCGACGTCGTCGGTCAGTTCCTTGTAGATATTCTTCAACGAAGGCGGTACGGGCACGCCGGGGCGAACCGAAAAGCAGAGCCCGTGAGCCTGGTCGGGGCCGTGGTAGGGATCCTGCCCCAGGATCACCACCTTGACCCGGTCCAGCGGGGTCAGTTCGAAGGCACGGAACCAGTTGGACGAGTGCGGGTAGATGACCTTCCTGGCCGCCTTTTCGGCGGCCAGGAAATCGCGCAGCGACTGCATGTAGGCGGCTAGGAATTCGTCACCGAGCCACCGGCACCAGCTGTCGGGCAACGGGCAACTCATGGCTCAGCGCTTGACCTGGTCGACCAGAGGTTCCACATAGGCGATACCCATGTCCCAGGGAAACTGGATCCAGCAGTCCTGGGCTACCTCGGTGAGGTACTGATCCACCAGCGGGCGCCCTTCCGGCTTGGCGTAGACAGTCACGAAGTGCGCCTTGGGCATCATCTCGCGCACCTTGCGCGCCGTCTTGCCGGTATCGACCAGGTCGTCGACGAGCAGCCAGCCGTCACCGTCGTGGTCGACGCCCTTCAGCACGTCGAGACCGCCCTGGCTCATGCGGTCGTAGCTGCTGATGCAGACGGTGTCGATCAGCCTGACGTTGAGCTCGCGGGCGATCAGTGCTGCCGGGATGAGCCCGCCGCGGGTGATGGCGACGATACCCTTGAAGTCGCGCTCGACCAGCCGATGACAGAGCTCCCGCACGTCGCGATGAAGCTGGTCCCATGAGACGGTGAAGTGCTGATGATACCGGTTGCTCATGGCTTCCTCACTCGTCTTCATTGAAGGAACAGACCGCGAAGACGCCGAAGCCGGCTTCGCGGATCCTGTCCGACCCGCCGATCTGGGGCAGGTCGATGATGGTGGCGGTCTCGACCACCTGCCCGCCGGAACGGGTGATCAGCTTGGCGGCAGCCAGCATAGTGCCGCCGGTGGCGATCAGATCGTCCATGAGCAGTATCCGGTCCCCCTGGCGGAACGCATCGGAGTGCAGCTCCACCTCGCTCTTGCCGTATTCCAGCGTATAGGTCTCGCTGATGGTCCTGAAGGGCAGCTTGCCTTTCTTGCGCACCGGCACGAAGCTGCAGCCGAGCTCGTAGGCCACCGGCGCGCCGATGATGAAGCCCCGGGCGTCGATGGCGGCAATGGCATCGAGTTCCATGTCCTGGTAGCGATGCACGAAGCTGTCGATCAGCTTGCGAAAGGCCGAGCGGTTCTGCAGCAGCGGGGTGATGTCACGGAAGTTGATCCCCGGCTGAGGCCAGTCGGGAACGGTTCGGATCACGGACTTGATGTAGTCGCCGTAGATACTCATTGCAGCTCTCGGTGAGGAGGATGATCAGTCAAGGAACAGGAATTTCAGCACGAACAGGATCGCCAGAATGACCACGGCCGGGTTGAGGTCCCGGAAGCGTCCCGACAGTGCCTTGATCGCCGCATAGCTGATGAAGCCCAGCGCGATTCCTTCGGCGATGGAGAACGTCAGCGGCATGGCCAGGGCAGCGATCAACACCGGCGCGGCATCGGTGGGGTCCTCCCAGTTGGCATGGGCCAGGCTGCCGGCCATCAGGACGGCCACATAGAGCAGCGCCCCGGCAGTGGCATAGGCCGGAATCGAACCCGCCAGCGGCGCGAAGAACAAGCTGATCAGGAACAGCACCGCCACGACCACGGCGGTGAGCCCGGTGCGCCCGCCGGAAGCGATACCTGCCGTGGATTCAATGTAGCTGGTGGTGGTCGAGGTGCCCAGCGCGGCGCCGGCCATGGAGGCCCCGCTGTCGGCCATCATGGCGCGGTTGAGCCGCGGCAGCTTGCCGTCCTTGTCCAGCAGGCCGCCGCGATGCGCCACGCCCACGAGGGTGCCCGAGGTATCGAACAGATCGACGAACAGGAAGGCGAAGATCACACTGAGCATGGCGATATCCAGCGCGCCCATCAGGTCCATGGCCATGAAAGTCGGCGCAATGGAGGGCGGCATGGACACCATCCCACCGTACTCGTTATGACCCAGCACGATGGCCAGCACGGTGATCCCCAGGATGCCAATCATCACGGCACCGGTGATCTTGAGGTAGGCCATGGCGGTGATGACGAAGAAGCCCAGCAGCGCATAGATGGCCGCCGGCTCCGAGAGGTCGCCCAGGGCCACGTAGGTGGCCGGGTTGGAGACCACGATGCCGGCGTTCTTCAGTGCGATCATCGCCAGGAACAGGCCGATACCGGCGGCGATACCCAGGCGCAGTGAGAGCGGAATGGAGTTGATGATCCATTCGCGGATCTTGAAGATGCTGAGCAGAAAGAAGCAGAAGCCCGAGAAGAACACGGCACCCAGCGCCGCCTCCCAGGTATAGCCCATGCCCAGCACCACGCCGTAGGTGAAGAAGGCGTTGAGCCCCATGCCCGGCGCCTGGGCGATGGGATAGTTGGCCCACAGCCCCATGATAAGACAGCCGACGGCTGCCGCCAGGCAGGTCGCCACGAAAACGGCGCCGTAATCCATGCCCGCTTCGGAGAGGATGCTGGGGTTGACGAAGATGATGTAGGCCATGGTCAGGAAGGTGGTGATCCCGGCAATGACCTCGGTCTTCACGCTGGTGTTGTGCTCGGTCAGCTTGAAGTGATTGTCGATCAGTTTATTCAGCATTGGAGGCATTCCTGCGCACTTGTTCTGGTTATCGTCCAGGGGGGCGAGAAAAGCGGCACATGGTACCCAATGGTGGCCCGTGATGCGAGGCGATCCTTGCCGCCACGAGCCGCTTTACTCACTCTTTTCGTTTCGCTCTTCCCTTTTTAAGCAAACGCCAGGCCATCTGCCAGCACCCCCACCAACGGAAACTTGACGAAACGGTCAATCGAACGCCGCCATCACGCCCCCCGGGCGGCCAGCACGCGCTCCACGGTTTCAACGATCGCTTGCGTCTGGGGATCGACCTCGATATTGACGCGGTCCCCGGGCACACGATCCACCAAAATGGTGCGTGCCAGCGTCTCGGGTATCAGATCGACGCAGAACCGTGGGCCATGGTCGACGTTGGCGGCTCGAACATCACCGATGGTCAAGCTGATGCCGTCGACACCGATATAGCCCTTGGCAAAGAGGAAGCGACCCAGGCCGTGGGGAACCTCGAACCAGAGCCGGCGGTTGTTGGGGGCCTCGTCCAGCTCCACCAGCTCGGCCATGGCCATGATGTGACCGGACATGGCATGCCCGCCGATTTCGTCACCGAAGCGTGCCGCCCGCTCGATATTGACCCGGTCCCCCACCCTGAGCGCGCCCAGGTTGGTCACCTTCAGTGTCTCGCGCATCAGATCGAATCGGACCTGCTGACCCTCGATGGCCGTCACGGTCAGGCAGACACCGTTGTGAGAGACGGAGGCGCCGGGCTCCAGCCCCTGGCACAGCTCATCGGAAAGAACCACGACATGGGTACGGAAGGCCTCGGCCTCCTCGATCGCCACGATTTCCGCCGTACCCTGAACGATACCTGTGAACATGGAGTTTCCTCGTGCAGCTCCCGGGCGGGAGGTTGAGATAGGGGTTGAGACAGGGCTGGCAGTGTAGGAAGTCGCGGGGCGCGCGTCTATCCGCAGCCTTCCCAGCCATCGGACTCAAGCCAGAAAAAGACAGGCAATTCCAATCTCTCACAGCGAATCTTGCTGCTTTATTAACAATCTCTGCGCAAGAATCACCACCTCGATTGACAGCATACGTCTTTGGTCGTAGCATTGGCCGTCACATTTAAAGGCGCCGATTTGTACCCGGATTGCGGGCGCCCATGGCGAAAGTGCTTTCGAGCGCTCTTCGGCATGAAGTGCAGCTAAAAGGGTGTGTCCAGCGTTGATGGCCACCCGCCAGGGTGGCCTTTTTTTGGCACCCACTGCTCGCCCCGCAATGAAACGGCCTGTCAGTGGAAGCCAGATGATCACTTTACGCAACGTCTCCAAGACCTACCCTATCAAGGGCGGCCACAAGGATGGCGCTCGAGGCCACGTCAAGGTCGTCGAAGCCCTGAAGAACGCGAACCTCCATGTGCCCCAGGGCAGCATTCATGGCGTGATCGGCCTCTCCGGGGCCGGCAAGTCGACCCTGATTCGCTGCGTCAACCTGCTGGAGCGCCCCACCAGCGGTAGCGTGACGGTGGATGGCCAGGAGATGACCCGCCTCTCCGCCTCGGCACTGAACCAGGCTCGCCACCGTATCGGCATGATCTTTCAGCACTTCAACCTGCTGACCACGCGCAACGTGTTCGACAATATCGCCCTGCCCCTGGAGCTGATGGGCATGAAGCGCACCGCCATCCGCGAGCGCGTGATGCCGCTGCTCGAGCTCACCGGACTCACGGACAAGATCAGCCAGTTTCCCGCCCAGCTTTCCGGCGGCCAGAAGCAGCGCGTCGCCATCGCCAGGGCCCTGGCCAGCGAGCCCCGCGTACTGCTGTGCGATGAGGCGACCTCCGCCCTCGACCCCCAGACCACGGGCTCGATCCTGGAACTGCTGCGTGACATCAACCAGACGCTGGGTCTGACCATCCTGCTGATCACCCATGAAATGGAGGTGGTCAAGTCAATCTGCCATCGGGTCAGCCTGATATCCGACGGCGAACTGGTGGAGGAGGCCGATGTGGGCGACTTCTTCACCGCCCCGGGCACGCAGCTGGGCCGCGAGTTCCTCAATGACTTCCTGCAGCTGGAACCGCCCAAGGGGCTGGTCGAACGCCTGGAAGCCGAGCCCGGCGAGCACACCCATCCGGTAGTGCGCCTGGCGTTCTCCGGCGATGCCGTTTCCACCCCGCTAATCTCGCGCCTCGCTCGGGACTGCGAAGTCGACGTCAGCATTCTCCAGGCCAAGGTGGAGTCGATCCAGGAGCGCACCCTGGGGCTGATGATCGCCGAGCTCCTGGGTCCGGCCGAAAAGACGAGCCAGGCCATCGACTATCTCGAATCCCATGATCTTCACGTGGAGGTGCTCGGCCATGTCCAGCGCGATGATTGACCTCATCATCAAGGCCACCCTGGATACGCTCTACATGGTGGGTGTTTCCGGCTTGCTCGCGGCGATGTTCGGCGTTCCGCTGGGAGTGATGCTCTACGTCACGCGACCGCGGCAGATACTCGCCCGCCCCGCCCTGAACCAGGCGCTTGGCATCGTCACCAACATCGGCCGCTCCATCCCCTTCATCATCCTGATGGTGGCCATCATTCCCTTCACCCGCATGGTGGTCGGCACCTCCATCGGCACCAATGCCGCGATCGTGCCGCTGACCATCGCTGCGATTCCCTTCGTGGCCAGGCTGGTGGAGGGCGCGCTCAACGAGATTCCGCCGGGGCTGGTCGAGGCCGCCCAGTCCATGGGCGCCACCCCGGGGCAGATCATCACCAAGGTGCTGTTGCCCGAGGCCCGCGGCGGCATCATCACCGGCCTGACGATCACCATCGTGACCCTGGTGAGCTATTCGGCCATGGCCGGTGCCGTGGGCGGCGGCGGCCTGGGCGACCTGGGCATCCGGTACGGCTACAACCGCTTCAACCCCACCGTCATGCTGATCACCGTGGCGATCCTGGTGGTCATGGTCCAGGGCTTCCAGAGCCTGGGCGACTACCTGGTGCGCAAGAGTGATCGCAAGTAAGAGAAGTCCAATCAAAGGAGAGGTACCATGCAAGTTACCCTGACTCGCCTGCTCGGCGCCGCCACACTGGCCGGTGCGACCCTGATCGCCGGCTGCGGCGGAGACGACGCCGCCACCGAGACACGCTCGATCAAGGTCGGCACCATGTCCGGCCCCGAATCCGAGGTAATGGAAGTGGCCGTCCAGATCGCCCGTGAGCGTTACGATCTCGACGTCGAGATCATCGAGTTCACCGACTACGTCTCGCCCAACGCCGCCCTCGCTGACGGCAGTCTGGATGCCAATGCCTTCCAGCACGAGCCCTACCTGCAGAGCATGGTGGATGATCGCGGCTACGACCTGGCGGTTGCCGGATACACCTTCGTCTACCCCATCGGGGCCTATTCGGAGAAGCATACCGATATCGACGCGCTGCCGGAGCGTGCCATCATCGCACTGCCGAATGACCCCACCAACGGCGGCCGGGCGATGATCCTGATGCACAACGCCGGCCTGATCGAACTGGACGACCCGGAAAACCTGGAGGCGACACCGGTTAACGTGGTCGAAAATCCCCACAACTTCCGTTTCCGCGAAATCGAAGCCGCCCAGTTGCCGCGCGTGCTGCCTGACGTCGACCTGGCCTTCATCAACAACACCTTCGCTCAGCCTGCCGGCCTGAGCCTGGATGACGCCCTGATCAAGGAGGGCCCCGAGTCCCCCTACGTCAACCTGATCGCCGTACGCAGCGGTGACGAGGAGCGTGAGGAGATCCAGCAGCTGGTATCGGCCTACCAGAGCGACGAGGTCGCCGCCAAGGCACTCGAGCTGTTCGACGGCGGTGCCGTGCCCGGCTGGCAGTGATCGCCATCCGGTAGTACAAAGCGAAATACTAGGGCCGACCCATGCGTCGGCCCTTTCGTTGACACCCTTTTGTGAAAGGTAATAAAAACATGGTACAGCCAGCCCCCGACTACGCCCTGCTGAGCCAGCAGCTCGAGGCCCTTCTCGACAGCCGCGACTGGCTCACCAACAGCGCCCAGACCTGCGCCTTCATCATGCAGGAAGTACCGGAACTCAACTGCACAGGCTTCTACCTGCAGCGCGAACCCGTACTGCTTACCCTCGGCCCCTTCCAGGGCAAACCCGCCTGCAATCCGATTCCGTTCAACAAGGGCGTTTGCGGTGCTGCGGCCCGCACGCAACAGACCCAGCGCATCGAGGATGTGCACGCCATTGCCGACCATATCGCCTGTGACGCCGCCTCGCGCTCCGAATTGGTCGTGCCTATCATGACCAGGGACCGTCTATGGGGTGTACTCGACCTGGACAGCCCTCGACGCGCACGCTTCGACACCACCGACCAGGCGGGCATCGAAGCCTTGGTTGCGGTGTTCATGGCGCGCAGCGATCTTGATTAATCGGCGCTCCAACAGCTGATTTATCCTGCCATGACGAGCGATTACCACCCTGCCGGAGCAGCTCTAGCTCGCGACTGGAGGCCGAAGGCCTCCCGGCGGTGTTGCCAAGGCTGGCGACACCGCCAACGTAGTCGCCTCCGCCAGGCGCTGCTGAGTCTTATGCGTCATCAGGAAAGCGAAACGCCCCGCAGCAGGGCTGCGAGGCGTTTCGGAAATCTGGTAGGACCAGGCGGATTTGAACCGCCGACCTCCACGATGTCAACGTGGCGCTCTAACCAACTGAGCTATGGTCCTGAAGAGCTATTGCCCTGGAATGCTGGTAGGACCAGGCGGATTTGAACCGCCGACCTCCACGATGTCAACGTGGCGCTCTAACCAACTGAGCTATGGTCCTGCATTCCGCGGGCGACAAAGCGCCTCGGCAACGGATGCATATCTTACCGATATCGCTGAAGTTTGCAAGCTTCAAGGCGCGCTTTTTACACGCTCCACCGCTGCCAACCAGCCCTGGTAGAGCCGCTCCCGTTCCGCCTCCGACATCTGGGGCACGAAGCTCTTCTCGCAGCGCCAGAGATCGGCGATCTCGTCCAGGTCGCGATACCAGCCCAGCTGAAGACCTGCCATGTAGGCGGCGCCAAGGGCCGTGGTCTCTAGCACCGTCGGTCGGTCGACCTGAACGCCCAGCATGTCGGCCAGGAACTGAACCAGCCAGCCGTTCTTGACCATGCCGCCATCCACACGCAGCTTGCCCGGGCTCGCCTTCATGTCGTCGCGCATACAGGCCTGGAGGTCGCGAGTCTGGTAGCAGACCGCCTGCAGGCCGGCGGCGACGATCTCGGCGATGCCGGTATCCCGGGTCAGGCCGAAGATCGCGCCGCGGGCCTTCGGGTCCCAGTGCGGCGCTCCCAGGCCAGTGAAAGCCGGCACCAGGTAGACGCTGTGGCCATCCCGGGTCTCGCGGGCCAGCGCCTCGGTCTCGGCGGCATTGTCGAACAGCTTGAGGCCGTCACGCAGCCACTGGACGGCAGCCCCGGCGACGAAGATGCTGCCTTCCATGGCATAGGTCGGCTTGCCGCCGAGACGATAGGCCACGGTGGTCAGGAGTCGATTGCGGGAGACGGCGGCCTTGTCCCCGGTATTGACGATCATGAAGCAGCCGGTTCCGTAGGTGCTCTTGCCCATGCCCGGCTCGAAGCAGGCCTGTCCGACCAGGGCCGCCTGCTGGTCGCCGATGACCCCACCGATCGGCAGCGCCGCCCCCAGCAGACTGGCCTCGGTATGGCCGAAGTCATCGCTGCTGTCGCGGACCTCGGGCAACAGCGCTCGCGGGATATCGAACAGCGCGAGGAGCTCGTCATCCCACTGCTGGGTATGGATGTTGAACAGCATGGTGCGGGACGCATTGGTGGCGTCGGTGGCGTGCACCTTCCCGCCGGTGAGCCGCCAGAGCAGGAAAGTGTCGACGGTGCCGAAGGCCAGCTCTCCCCGCTCCCCGCGGTCGCGGGCGCCCTCGACGTTGTCCAGCAGCCAGGCTAGCTTGGTCGACGAGAAGTAGGGATCGATCAACAATCCGGTACGTGCCTGGACCAGGTCGGCATGCCCCTTGTCCCGCAGATCCTGGCACGCGTCTGCCGTACGCCGGTCCTGCCAGACGATGGCATTGTAGAGCGGCTCGCCGGTTTGCCGATCCCACAGCAGGGTGGTTTCGCGCTGGTTGGTAATGCCGATACCGGCAATGCTGGAAAGTGTCCCACCGCTCTTCTCGACTACCTCTCTGCACGTCGCCAGCACCGTGCTCCAGATCGCCTCGGGGTCATGCTCTATCCAGCCGTCATGGGGAAACTGCTGGGGAAACTCTTGCTGAGCGACGTGGGCCACGCTGCCACTGCGGTCGAAGAGGATGGCGCGGGAGCTGGTGGTCCCCTGGTCGATGGCAAGCAGGTAGTCGGCCATGATATGTCCTGTCATTGTATGTTCGTTTATGATCACCAAGGGTACTGCAGTGTGTTCGCATTGCTCTACGACTTTCGACGCAGCCCCGCCGCCTCTGCCGCCAACCCGCCGAATAGCTTACAATCTTGGGATCGCTAGGGAGCCGACATGAATCAACAGCAACGCCAGGATGCCATCGTCGATCTGGTCCGCCGCCAGGGCTATGCCAGTATCGAACAGCTTACCGAACATTTCGCCGTCACCCCGCAGACGGTGCGACGCGACCTCAATGCCCTGGCCGAGGAAGGGATGATACGCCGCGTTCACGGTGGCGCCGGCCTGGAATCGAGCACCGTCAATACCGCCTACAGCACCCGCAAGAACCTCAACCTCGAGGCCAAGCGGCGCATTGCCAGCCTGGTGGCCAGCCACATTCCCGACCACGCCTCGCTCTTCATCAATATCGGCACCAGCAATGAAGTGGTGGCGGAAGCCCTGCTCGATCATCAGGGGCTGGAGGTCATCACCAACAATCTCAACGTCGCTGCCATTCTCCAGCACAAGGAGGACTTCAACGTCATCATCGCCGGTGGGCAGGTACGCTCCCGCGACGGCGGCATCATCGGCGAGGCCACCATCGACTTCATCAACCAGTTCAAGGTCGATTACGGCATCATCGGCATCAGCGGTATCGATGAGGACGGCTCTCTCCTCGAGTTCGACTACCAGGAGGCCCGTGTGGCGCAGGCCATCATCCGCAACTCGCGCCAGGTCTATCTCACCGCCGACCATTCCAAGTTCCATCGCAACCCGGTAGTCCGCCAGGGCAATATCGCCCAGCTCGATGCCCTGTTCACCGATCGCCAGCCTCCCGAAGCGATCGTACACCTGATGAAGGCCCACGACATTTCCCTACACCTGGCCTGAATGAGCGGGTATCGCCCGTCCGCTCCACCGCCCCCGCTGTTTTCCTCCGGCGCACCTCTCCTTGAAGTGGGATGCTACCCTTTCCCCCTTGATGTTCGATTTCGATTCATCTATGTTCGTTTTCAAACACGACATGATGTCTGGCGGTGTGACGCCAGCTGAACGGAGCCTGCATCCATGGCGGAACCCTCACGCGACCTGCTCGACATGTACATCATCGGTGGCGGCATCAATGGCACGGGTATCGCCAATGATGCCGCCGGCCGCGGCCTTGCCGTCGGGCTCTGTGAGCAGGGTGACCTGGCCGGCGCCACGTCGTCGGCAAGCAGCAAGCTGATCCATGGCGGACTTCGCTACCTGGAGCACCATGAGTTCCGCCTGGTTGGTGAAGCCCTGCGGGAGCGGGAAACGCTGCTCAAGAAGGCACCTCACATCATCTGGCCCTTGCGTTTCATCCTCCCCCACCGCTCGAACCTGCGTCCGGCCTGGATGATCCGTGCCGGCCTGTTCCTGTACGACCACCTGGGCAAGCGCAAGCAGTTGCCCGGATCCCGTGGCGTTCGTTTCGGCTCGGATTCGCCGTTGAAGCCCGACATTATGCGCGGTTTCGAATATTCGGACTGCTGGGTGGATGATGCCCGACTGGTGGTCCTCAATGCCATCCAGGCCCGAGAGGGTGGCGCCGAGATTCTCGTTCGCACGCGCTGCACTGCAGCCTACGAGGAGCAGGGCCACTGGTGCATCGAGCTCGAAGATCAGCGGACCGGCAAGCGCTTGCGGCGCTACGCTCGCAGCCTGGTCAATGCCGCAGGCCCCTGGGTGGAAAGCGTGATCCGCGAACAGACCCGTCGCAGATCGCGCTATGCCATCCGCATGATCCAGGGCAGCCACCTGATCGTGCCCAGGCTCAACGCTGACGACCGCGCCTACATCCTGCAGAACAGCGATAGGCGCATCGTCTTCGTACTGCCTTACGAAGATGACTTCAGCCTGGTGGGTACCACGGATCGACGCTACGAGGGTGACCCCGCCCGTGTGGCCATCGCCGAGGAGGAGGTGGATTACCTGCTCAGGGTGGTCAATGACAATTTTCGACGCCAGCTGACCCGCAGCGACGTGATCAGCAGCTTTTCCGGCGTGCGCCCCCTTTGTGACGACGAATCCGACGATCCTTCGGCTATGACCCGAGACTATACGCTGGACTACGACGAACAAGGCGCCCCGCTGCTATCGGTATTCGGCGGCAAGATCACCACCTATCGCAAGCTGGCGGAGTCGGCACTCGAGATGCTTGCCCCACGCTTCCCTCGCATGGGACGCCCCTGGACCGCCAGCGTGGCGCTGCCGGGCGGTGACATCGCAAGCCAGGTGGACTTCAGCCATCAGTTGCTAGAGGCCTACCCCTGGCTGGGTGACGACCGCGCCAGGCGCTTCGCCCGCAGCTACGGGACGCTCTGCCTGCGCTTCCTGAGCGGCGCCGCCGAGGAAGCCGACCTCGGCGAAGTCTTCGGCGCCGGGCTGACCGCCGCGGAAGTCGACTACCTGATCGATCATGAATGGGCAACGAGCACCGAAGACATCCTGTGGCGGCGCACCAAGCTTGGCTTGCGCCTGACACCGCGTCAGCTCGATGCCCTGGTCCGGCATGTCGAGGCCCACTGCCAGGTGCTGGCTGCCTGAGCAACGCCGGCTTCCCGGCCAGCGATCGCCATGCCTATTCGGGAATTCCCCCACGGGTCAGGCTGGCGGGATCGAGCAGCCGCTCCAGCTCCTCGCGGCTCAGATCTGTCTGCTCCTCCGCCACGTCGATGATGGGCCGTCCGGCCTGGTAGGCCTCCTTGGCTACGGCTGCCGCGGCATCGTAGCCGATGACGCCATTGAGCGCGGTAACCAGGATCGGATTACGCGCCAGCGGTTCGGCCATGTTCGCCTCCCGCACCTTGAAGGTGGCGATGGCACGGTCGGCCAGCAAACGTGCGCTGTTGCTCATCAAGGTGATCGACGTCAGCAGGTTGTGGGCGACAAGCGGCAGCATGACGTTCAGCTGGAAGTTGCCACTCTGGCCGGCCACCGTCACGGCGGCATCGAGGCCGATCACCTGGGCCGCTGCCTGGGCCGCCGACTCCGGGATCACGGGGTTGACCTTGCCCGGCATGATGGAGCTGCCGGGCTGTAGCGCTTCCAACTCGATCTCTCCCAGGCCAGCCAGTGGCCCCGAGTTCATCCAGCGCAGGTCGTTGGCGATCTTCATCACCACGCAGGCCAGGCCCTTGAGCTGGCCGGAGAGTTCCACGGCACCATCCTGGGAGGCCAGGCTGGCGAAGTAACTGTCGTTAGGCCGTAGCGAAAGCCCCGTCTGCTCGCTCAACTCACGCGCCATTCGCTCGGCGAATTCGGGGTGGGCATTGATGCCCGTGCCTACCGCAGTGCCGCCCTGAGCCAGCCGACACAGACGAAGCATGGCACTGTCGAACCGCTCGATAGCCTGGCCCAGTTGACTCGACCACCCCCCCAGCTCCTGACTCAGACGCAGCGGCATGGCATCCATCAGGTGGGTACGCCCGGTCTTCACCACCCCATCGAGTTCCAATGCTCGCTCGTCGATGGTCGCCCGCAGATGGACCAGGGCGGGTCGCAGCCGACTGGTGACTTCCAGTGCCGCCGAGAGGTGGATCGCCGTGGGGATGACGTCATTACTCGACTGCCCCATGTTGACATGGTCGTTGGGGCCAACTTGCAGGCCATCCTGGCTCGCCAGGTGGGCGATGACTTCATTGACGTTCATGTTGCTCGAGGTACCGGAACCGGTCTGGAAGACGTCCACCGGGAACTGGGTGTCGTGCTTGCCCTCGATGATGGCCTGGGCGGCATCGGCGATGGCCTCGGCACGCTCGCCATCCAGCAACTGCAGGTCACGGTTGACCCGGGCCGCCGCCAGCTTGATGCGCGCGATGGCATGAATGAAGGCCGGCGGCATCGCTTGACCAGATACCGGAAAATTGTTGACTGCCCGCTGAGTCTGGGCACCGTACAGGGCGTCACGTGGCACCTTCAGCTCGCCCATGCTGTCCCGTTCGATACGATGGTCGCTCATCTCCCCTCCCCCCTGTCGGTACTGCCCTGCCAACAACACGCTTGGCCAAGACTCATGGCCAAGGCTTTTACCATGGTCGCCACTGACAGCACTTGCAAGGGCAGCAGGCACCTCGCCCGTGCAGGAGCGCCAGGCACGACGCAAACCTGAAGCGCCCATTCGGCTCCGTTATTACAAAGCAAAACAGTAATAGAAGAACCAAACACCAAATTATTACATAACTAATATCGATGATGAGTTTCTTCAGTTTCATTATGCAAGTTTCTCCATTCGTCCCATTTCTTGATACCTATCGTGGAAACCAAAGTCTCAGTCAAACTAGGATTGCCTCACTGAAGCCCACTCAGCTCAGATTCAACAATACGATAACGGAATGATATACATGGACAACTTGACAGCACTCACGCTCCTGCCACAGGAACAGCTCAGTATTGCCCACACCCATGAAACGGGGGAGCTGAACCGTTACCGGCGGCTGGCACTCAGCTTCCTGCCGATCGCTCCCCATATCAGTCGCCTGATGGCCGCCCTTGGCATAGAGTGCGAAGAGCGCATCCAGACGTTGCGCAACGTCGCCAGACAACTGGAGCTCGACGCCTGCGTCTCCCTGAACCCGCCCCGGGAATCACCGTTCCTGCCGCGCTCGCCCCAGCACTTCTTCGTGGTGGATGATGCCATGAGCCGGGATGCCCTGATGGCAACCGAGGATGCCGCCGAGGTCACATGCCGGCTCTTTGCCTGGCTGCTGGAAACCAATGCGACGCCGGAGCTGCATCGCCCCTTGCAGGCTTTCGTTGCCCAGAAGAACAACGAATACCGCATCATTCAAGAGCTCCGAGAACCCGGCCGCCCGATCTGGACTAGCCGCATGCCACAGCCCGTCAAGGCAACCAGTGCGATTGCGATATAGCGGCAGCGGGAACACGCTGCGCAGCGGGTACCGAACCCGCTGCGCCCGGCGCCCCACTAGGCTTCACGATGGCGGTGGCGCCGGCCGTTGGCTGCCGCGAGGCTCTTCAGCCCCTCGAGATCGAGAATCCGGTATTCAGAGCCATGAGCAATCAACAAGCTCTGCCGCTGGTAGCTCACCAGCACCCGACCCACGGTTTCCGGGGTCAACCCCAGGTAGCTGGCAATATCGCTTCGTGACAGGGCCAGGCGGAAGTGGTGTGGCGAATAGCCTCGAAGCCGGAAACGCTCTGAAACGGCCTCGAAAAAGCAGGCCAGCCGAACTTCGGCCGTCCGACACAGCAGCAAATGTAGTTTCAAGCGCTCATCGAATATTTCGTGGCTCAGACATTGCTGGCAACGCCGGCGCACCACTGTGGAGAGATCGCAAAGTTGATCGAGCAGGTCGAATGGAATCTCGCATACGGTGGTGGTTTCCAGGGCCACAAATGTGCCCGGGAAGACACACTGGGCGATGGCGTCCAGGCCGATCAGTTCGGCAGGCAGGTAGAACGCCGTGACGAGATATTCATCGCTGTCGGTCACGACGACCTGCTTGAGGCTACCCGTACGAACGATAAACAGGCTGTCGAACGCCGCCCCCTGGGATCTCAGAACCTCGCGTTTGCCGAGCGTCACTGCCGGACGAACGATGTCGCTGACCTGTGCCATCTCCTCCAGGGGAAGATCCGCCGAGAGACAGAGTGAATTGAGATGGCAAGAGAGGCAGCGCATTGCACCCGGATCACGGCTGTAGATCTTGCCTTTACTCGTCATGGAAGCCCCCTACCCTCTGGATTCAAGGGTTTGCCTTGAAAGTGTAGTAGGTGGCTGTCGTGGTGAAAGGTGGAAACCGTCATGCCTGGATGTCACGCGCAGGCAGTGAAACTAGCAGATGGGATGATGAAAACCATGCAGCAAGGCATGACAAGCCAAACTAGTATTAATGCTGCACCGCGATATCGGCAAGGACAGGCTTGTGCCAGTCATCACGGCCACGAACGGAGTCACCGTCATGCAGGGGGGCAAGACAATGCTATCGTCAAACTGGCTTACACAGGACTGTCTCAACCGGCTCGGCAGCAACGCCGGCGCAGTATTGATGAGCCTGTGGGAGTTTTTCCCGGAACAGATGTTCCTGGTGCGAATAGAAGGTTGCGAGAGCTTCGTCATCGAGGCCATCAACCCCGCACAGCAAGCCCGGCTGGAGAGCGAACCGAGCCTGGAAGGCAAGCACTTGGCCCACCTTTTCCCCTCACCGTTCAGCGATGATGTGATCGCCCACTGCGCCCGCTGCGTGGAGGAGGACATGCCGGTTCGCTATGAGGCCACCGGCTGCTTCCTCGACAGGGAGGGCCAACAGTGCGAGGGCCGCCGACAGGTCCTGCTGGTGCCGATCGCCAACCCGCTGGGTGAAATGACGCATCTGCTCGGGATCGTCCACGACTCTCTCTGGGCCTCTACACAGCCGGGCCCTCAGGAGCTGGAATGGGAGCTGGAACGCCGGGTCATGGCGCGCACGAACGAGCTGATGGCTGCCAACCTCCACTTGACCTACCTGGCCACCCATGACTGTCTCACGGAGACCTATAACCGCCGACATCTTCTCGAACTGGCCGATAACGAATTCAGGCGCGCCTCCCGCTACGAGCTAGCGCTATGCCTGATGATGCTCGACATCGACAATTTCAAGCTCATCAACGATGAGCTAGGCCACCTGGCCGGGGACCACGCGTTGAGAACCGTGGCCCAGGCGACGTTGGCAATGGTTCGCGATTGCGATCTGGTGGGTCGATACGGCGGCGACGAGTTCGTTATCGTACTGCCCGAGACGGACATCCTGGGGGCAAGAGCCATCGCCGAGCGGCTGATCAAAACCCTCCAGGAGGCCGGCCGGCTCTCTGTCAGTATTGGCATTGCCTCCCGAGCGCATGACGACCGGTCGATGGATGATCTGATTCATCGAGCCGACACCCTGCTGCTGCAGGCCAAGCGCAACGGCCGCAACCGGGTCGAGTGCCCCCCTGACGCTGCGCCCCTCCAGCGGAACGGGACCAGCGGCCTATTTGTGCCGTTCCGCTAAATTGCAAAATCGATGTTGCAGTGCACAAATGGCTCTGCTATTGTGCATTGCAACAGAGCGGGATCTCCCGTTCGATCTCTTATCAAGAACCTGGAGGTTCCTATCATGATGAATGCATTCAACTTCGATACCAAGCAGTTTGACACCAAGCAGTTCGAGTCAATGTTCTTTGCCCCGGCCCGCGCTTTTGCAGCGCTGAGCGTCGACTACACCGAAAAGCTGGTCAACGCCCAACTGGACGCCACCAAGGCCTATTCCGATACCGGCCTGGCCCAGGTGCGCAGCCTGATGAACGTCAAGGACGCCGAAGGCCTCCGTGCTTACATGGAAGGCCAGCAGCAGGTCGCCAAAGAGCTGACCGAGCGCCTGAAGGGTGACGCCGAGAAGGTCGCCTCCCTGCAGCAGGACTTCGTGCAGAAGAGCCAGAAGCTGGCCGAGACCAACGTCAAGCAGGCCCAGGAAACTGCCACCAAGGCTAGCAAGTAAAGCCGGTGGCCGGCCCCTGAGGCCGGCATGACGACAAGGCCCGCCGATCATCGATCGGCGGGCCTTTCCTGTTATGGGGACACGGTCATGAGCCTATGAGGCTGTCGCCTGACCGGTGACATCGTTTATTCTCAAGGTGCACGGGCGAATCACGAGGAAACAACAGATGAAAGCGTGGATTCCAGTAGCGCTGCTCGGCCTCACTCTTGCCGGCTGCCAGATGATGGAACCCGGGCCGCCACCCGAGCGAATCGAGGTCATCGATATCGGCGACGAGCGCCCACCGGAAGTCGAACCGGCTGATCCGGGCAGGGTCGCCCCGGACCGGGTCGCCCGCCAGGTCGCCTTTCCCGACCGGGAGTATGCCAGCCTGGAACGATCTGGCTCCGCGGAGATCAGTGGCCGCCTGACCTTGAACGGCATGCCGGGTGCGGGGGAGACCGTGGCGGTAGCACCGGTAACCACCTATTCCGCCGAGGCCGCCGAACATGCGCTGGCGGGCCGCGCGGTAGAACCTGCAGACCCCCGCGCCCAGGCGTTCACCCATACGACCCGCACTGATGGTAACGGACAATTCAGCCTACAAGGGCTTCCCGCCGGCGAGTTCTATGTGATGGGGAGCGTGTTGACTCCCGGCAACGGCCTGCGACAGGCCATCATCCGTCAGGTATCGCTACGCAATGGCCAGCGATTGGAAGTCAACCTGAGCCGATGATCTTGAGACGAAAACCTGGCTCTGCCTACCAGCCCAGCGCCTGCTTGACGAACGGAATCGTCAGCTTGCGCTGGGCGGTGAGCGAGGCTCGGTCGAGCACCGCCAGCGATTCGCAGAGCTCGCCCAAGCCGCGCGGCCCGCGGTGCAGTATGTAGCGGCCCACTTCGTCCGGCAGCTGCATGCCGCGAACCCGGGCGCGCAGCTGCAGCGCCTGCAAGCGTTCGGTATCGTCGAGCCCCTGGAGGTGGAAAGTGACGCCCCAGGTCAAGCGTGACGCCAGGTCCGGCAGTTTCACCGGTAGCTGGCGCGGCGAGACGGCAGAGGCCATGAGCAGGTGCTTACCGGCATCGCGTAGCCGGTTGAAGGCATGGAAGAGCCCCTCTTCCCAGCGCTTTCGTCCCACCACCGCATCCACGTCGTCAATGGCCACCAGGTCGAGTCGCTCGACCTCCTCCAGCATCAGCGGCGGAAAGTGCCCCAGATCCTCGAGCGGGAGATAGAGCGCACGGAGATCCCGGCTGGATGCCGCATGGCAGGCGGCCTGTAGCAGATGGGTTCGGCCGGTGCCGGCAGCCCCCCACAGGTAGACGAAGGGCTCGCCGCTTTCGCCAAGCTGCTGGGTCAGCGTCTCCAGCAGGGTGACGTTGGCGCCCGGCAGAAAGCTGTCGAAGGTGGCATCGTCACGCAGACTCACTCCCAGCGGCAGCTGCGCCGGTGCTCGGCTCATGAAGAATCCTCGTCGTGTCTCTTGCGTAGCCCGGCATCGTACAAGCTGCTGCGCTTGTAACGATCCTTCAGTTCACGCAAGAGTACCATGATCACCGCCGCTGCCGGCAGCGCCAGCAGAACACCGGTAAAACCAAACAGCGTCCCCCCTGCCAGCACGGCAAAGATCACGGCGACCGGATGAAGTCCGATCTTGTCACCCAGCAGCTTGGGCTGCAGCACGGTGCTTTCGATGATCTGCCCGAAGCTGAACACACCCACGACACCCACCAGCGCCAGCCAGCTACCGAACTGAAAGAAGGCCACGATCAGCGCCACACTGATGCCGACGATGAAGCCCAGGAAGGGAACGATACTGGCCAGACCCGCCACCATGCCGATCAAGAGGCCGAAGCGAACCCCCATCAGGGTCAGCCCGATGGCGTAGATGGCCCCAAGGGTCAGCATGACCAGCAACTGGCCTCGCAGAAAGGCCGACAGCACCTCATCACAGCGGGAGACCAGACGCACCGCCTCGGGCTCCCATTGACGCGGCATCAGGTTGCGCAGGTTATCGAGCAACCGCCCCCAGTCCAGCAACAGGTAGAAGGTCACTACGGGAATCAGTGCCACATAGGTCACCCAGGTGACGAAGGCCATGCCCGAGCGTCCGATCTGGCCCAGGAACTGGGCGAGATAACCGCCGGCATCCTGCCAATGCTCGGCGAGGGTCTCCTGCACGTTTTCCAGATCCGCTGCGACATCCAGCCCGGTCCAGCCCCGGATCTGGGGGGCAAGCACCGTTTCCACCCATTCGAAGATACCGGGCACCAACTGGCCGAACTGCCTGACCTGCTGGACGGCCAGAGGTATCAGAACCAGCAGCGCCAGGCCCAGGATCAGCGACAGCAACAGGAAGACGACGCAGACCGCCAGCGTCCGCGACAGTCCCCATTGCTGGAACCGATTGGCCAGGGGATCGGCCAGGTACGCCAGGATCATGCCGGCGATGAACGGCGTCAGCATCGCTTCCAACTGGAACAGCAGCCACAGCATCGCGACTGCGGCAATCAGAATCCACCACTCTCTGCGCATCCCACACTCCCTGCGTTGGACGACCACGACAATGCGGGCCGTGCGCCGTGATGCTACAATTCCCGCCCGATCTTGCCCACGCTCGTCGATTCGCTCCGGGCAATCGACGCGCCATGCCGATGTTACCGCGACGGCGTCACACTAACCGCGACTTTATACAGGACAGGCCATGACCGACTCCACTTCCGCCCAGTCGTCCAAGGCAGCGCTCAGCTACAAGGACGCCGGTGTCGACATCGACGCCGGAAACGCCCTGGTCGACCGTATCAAGGGCGTCGCCAAACGCACCACGCGCCCGGAGGTGATGGGCGGGCTCGGCGGCTTCGGCGCTCTGTGCGAGCTGCCGACAGGCTACCGCGAGCCGGTACTGGTGTCCGGTACCGACGGCGTCGGTACCAAACTGCGTCTCGCCATGGATCTTGGCAAGCATGACACCATCGGCATCGATCTCGTCGCCATGTGCGTCAACGACCTGGTGGTGGCCGGCGCCGAACCGCTGTTCTTCCTCGACTACTATGCCACGGGCAAGCTGGATGTGGACATCGCCGCGGACGTGGTCACCGGTATCGGCGAGGGCTGCGAGCGGTCGGGATGCGCCCTGGTGGGTGGCGAAACCGCCGAGATGCCCGGCATGTACGAAGGCAACGACTACGACCTGGCCGGTTTCTGTGTCGGCGTGGTCGAGAAGTCCGAGATCCTCGACGGCAGCAAGGTGGCCGAAGGCGACGTGCTGCTCGGCATCGCCTCCTCGGGCCCCCACTCCAACGGCTATTCGCTGATTCGGAAGATTCTCGAGGTGAGCGGCGCCTCCCTCGATATCGCCGTGGACGGCCGCCCCTTGGGCGATGCCCTGCTCGCCCCCACCCGTATCTACGTCAAGCCGCTGCTGTCATTGATCAAGGAGAGTGGCGTGGCGGTCCATGCGCTGTCCCATATCACCGGTGGCGGCCTGCTGGAGAACATTCCGCGGGTATTGCCCGAGACCCTCGGCGCCCGTATCGACGTCGCCAGCTGGACGCGCCCCAAGGTCTTCGACTGGCTGCAGGAGCAGGGCAACGTCGACGAGCACGAGATGCACCGGGTGCTGAACTGCGGTATCGGCATGGTCGTCGTGGTTCCCGCCGACCAGGCCGACAAGGCGCGCGCCCACCTCCAGGCACAGGGCGAGACGGTCTATCGCATCGGCGAGATCACCGCCCGCCAACAGGACGAAGATCCGGTTCGGCTGGAGAATCTGAAGGCATGAGTGATCCCGGCTTTACCCATGATGCGCCACAGAGCGACACCCTGAACGATTTCACCCCCGAGCCCAGCGAGACTCGTCGGGTTGTCGTACTCATCTCCGGCAGCGGCAGCAACCTGCAGGCGCTGATCGATGCCCAGAATCATGATGAACTCGGTGGCGAGATCGTGGCGGTCGTTTCCAATGTGGCGGATGCCTACGGCCTGGTGAGGGCGCGGGATGCCGGCATCGATGCGGTGGCCCTGCCCCACCGGGAGTACGACAGCCGCGAAGCCTACGACGGCGCCCTGATCAAGGTCATCGACCGCCATCAGCCCGACCTGATCGTACTGGCCGGCTTCATGCGCATCCTGACCCCCCGCTTCGTGCAGCGCTACCTGGGGCGGATGCTCAATATCCACCCCTCGCTGCTGCCTGCCTACCAGGGACTGAATACCCACGCCAAGGCGCTTGCCGACGGTATCGCCGAGCATGGCTGCAGCGTGCACTTCGTCACCGAGGAGCTCGACAGCGGGCCGGTGGTGATCCAGGCCGCCGTGGACATCGCCGAGGTGGAAACCGAGGCCAGCCTCCAGCAGAAGGTGCATAGCCGGGAGCACCTGATCTACCCCATCGCCGTGAAGTGGTTCCTGGAAGGCCGCCTGCGACTGGAGGGCGACGGCGCGACCCTGGACGGCACCCGGCTGCCGCCCCAGGGGCTGCGCCTCTCCCATGCCGATGCGGCGGAAGAGCTCGACGAGGAACTGGACGAAGAGTAGTGGCGACGCCGGCAACACCGCCGGGAGGCCTGCGGCCTCCAGTCGTGAGCTGAAGCTTCCTCCTACAGAATGGCGCCGCACCGTGGGTGGAGAGAGTCACTGTTGGAGCGCTCGGTTCGGCGCCCCGAGTTTCCATCGCGACTGGCGCCGCCAGGCGCCTCGGCGGAGGCCGCCGCGTTGGCGGTGATCGTTGGCGTCGGCAACACCGCCGGGAGGCCTGCGGCCTCCAGTCGC